>CALQJK010000197.1:0-4162 GCA_943330875.1 Chitinophaga pinensis | reverse complement strand
CCTCTAATTTTTGCGCATCGTTTTCCCATTGCATTTGCTCATAGCCTCGGTTGACGCATTCAAATTCATATCTGCATTCCACTTCAAATTTTTGGATAAAATGACAATGCCATTTTAGTCGACTAAAGAAATTGGCGAACGGCATTTTGTTCGTGATGTTTTTCTTGTGCTGTAAAGTGGATTGATAAACCTGCCGGATGCTAAGATTGCCCCACGAGATATAAGGAGAAAGTCGGCTGCATGATTTTCTGCTATTAAATGGTTTGGAAATGAAGCGCGAATAATTGACACCTCTTTCATTCAAAAATGAATCCAGATAACGTTTGGCATATTGTTCGCCCGGAGGTTGAAAGGAAGCAAAATTGTCATTCAGTTGTTTTTCAAATGACTCGGGTAACGTAAATGGATGTTTTGTATCCAATGCTGTGTGAACAGAAAAAGAGTTTTCAAACAGCGGTTGGTGCATGAATGAGTACCACTGTTTATCCCAATCGGTGCGGTCTTTGATGCCACGAAGAATTCCATCTCGTTGAAACTCTTGCCAAAGAATTTGGTGCTGATCAAATTGTTTTTTCAAAACTTTGTCTCGTTGATAAGTCAAATTAATACCGCTTTCCCGGTAACTGAAGACGGTATGAATGTCATATTGATTGATCCAGTATGCAAAAATATCATCTGCATTTCCATGACAAACGACCACTGACTTTTGATAAGTTTTCAGGGTCTGATTGATGGAAAGAATGGAACGATATTGAAATTGAAGGTGACGAAGCGATGTATCCGGATGATTGTATAAAGTAGGTTCAAACAGAAAAAGGATGATATAAGGCAAGCCAGCTTTTTCCGCATAAAAAAGCGGCCCATGATCTTGGGTACGAAGGTCACGCTTGAGCCAAACGATGTTGATGGTTGTTTTCTGCATGGGATGTCGGTTGCACGAGGTGAATAAGGTAGAACAAAATCGAAGGGAATTGGTTGTGGGGAAAGGGGGAATTAAATTTATTTTTTAAAACTACGAGAACAGATTCAAAGTATCGTTTTAAAAAACTGACAAATGATTAATGATACTCCCAGTTAAATAATTTTGAACGAAGAGAATGTGCTATCAATCTTGAAAGTATCCAAGAGAAAATGTGCCTAATTAAGAGAACAGAGGTTAATCAGTTATTCTCAACCCATCTCTAAAGTCAAACAATATTATACCTTTCAGAAAATTCGCAATCATATCAATACATGAAGAGTGTTTCGAAGAGGTTAAATTAGTCTGTTCCCAAATAGACTTATTGGAATAAGGTTTTTGCAATTTGATAATCAGATTTCTAGTTGAAATAAAGAATCAGTCACACATATTAATTTCTCTATTTCACATTCTGAAACATGAAATGATATTATTATATTTGAAGTAAACATCTGTATTTTTACATTACCGGAAAGTATTAATAAATATTAGCGAGTTAGCCCAAATTATACCAAATTGAAATAAAAAAAATATGACATTTTCAGAATTCTATTCAAATAAAATAAATCAAATCTTGACAGAACAAAGTTCAAGAAAGAGCAATCAAATATTTGTTGTACTTGGACAAACGGAATTAATTGACAAAACAAGTTTGCTAGACAATATAACAGATATTGAGTCATTTCAGTTGAACGGGAATGAGGGAATTTTTAATAAAATTTGGTTTGCAACAGTTTTTACTAAATTGAATTCTGAAAAACAATTTCATTTAATTTCTTATGCTCAATTCAGTTATTTAATAAACTACATTGACAGTTCCTTTTTTAAGGACAGAGTAATAATAATCAGAGATAATTTGAGACAACTCTTCCCAATAAACAAAAGTGAATATTTGGAAGAAATTAGTGATGATAATATTGAAACAAGACCTGAAAATATTCCAATATATCAGGCTGAACAATTACAGATTGGCAAATATTATTTCTATTCCGTAAAAACACTCAATGACGAGTTTACTTCTATTAACCTTTTTGATGAGGAAACTGAACTTATAGAATCTGAAAATTCTGATTTTGAAAACATTGATATTAGCTCTGATCAAACAGCATTAGATTTCTTTTTAAACATTTGTATTTCAGAAAACAACCTACAAAAAAATGCGATTGTAAAGATTTATCCAAAACAACCAATTAATAATTCTATCATACGCAACGTTGCAAAAGTGAATTATATACTAAACTTATTTGGAGGCTCTTTGTGTCTTCTAAACGAGGAGGTAATAAAAGAAAGTTACGAAGTAAATCCTTCGACTTTAGGCTTACTTTTAAAATATTGGGGAGCAAAAGCAGAATTCAGAGGCTTAAAAGTTTATCGAAATCCAGATATAGGAAATCAAATTTCTGAGATTTCGCAAGGTTTAATTGTTGAAACAATTATTAAAGAGTATGAAAATTCTAAAAATAAAGGGAAAACTGTAAGAGATTTATTTTTAACTGCACCCACCGGTGCTGGGAAATCTCTACTTTTTCAATTACCTGCATTTTACGTTTCTCAAAAAGGAGATATTACTATTGTTGTTTCTCCATTAATTGCATTAATGAAAGATCAAGTTAATGCCATTATTACTGATCGTTCTTTTGACAAAGTTGCATATCTAAATAGTGAACTTAGTCTTATTGATCGCGAAAGAGTAATTGAAAATTGCCAAAGGGGAGAAATTGACATTTTATATATGTCACCAGAACTTTTATTGTCATATGACATTAAGCATTTTATTGGCAATGAAAGAAAACTTGGATTACTGGTAATTGACGAAGCCCATTTAATTACAACTTGGGGTAGAGATTTTAGGGTGGATTATTGGTTTCTAGGAAACCACATAAGAAAAATGAGAAAATTTCATGAAATGAGTTTTCCAATGGTAGCAGTAACGGCTACAGCAATTTACGGGGGTTCGAACGATATGGTTTTTGATAGCATTGATAGTTTGGTGATGCACAACCCACATATATTTATTGGACAGGTAAAAAGAGAGGATATAACTTTTGTAATAAATAATTACGAAGGTTTTACAACAAATTATCAATCTAAGAAAATAGATCAAACAGCCGATTTTATAAGGAATATAAATTCACTTCATTATAAATCTTTGATTTACACACCTTATTCTAAACATATTAATGAATTGCTTTCTAAAGTTAATAAGGATAACGATATAATTGCTGTAGGCTATCACGGCAAAATGACACCAGAGCAAAAGCAATTTAACTTTTTACAATATAAAAATGGACAAAAAAAAGTAATGATATCTACTAAGGCATTTGGTATGGGTGTTGATATTTCCGATATTGAAATTGTTTATCACCATGCTCCATCAGGCTTATTACCAGACTATATTCAAGAAATTGGCAGGGTAGCAAGAAAACCTGAAATTAAAGGTTTTGCAGCATTAAATTATTCTTCTCAAGATCAAAGATTTACAAAAGCACTTCATGGTATGTCTGCTCTAAGACAATACCAAATAAAAGAAGTACTCAAAAAAATACACAAATCATATATTAAGAACAAGAAAAGCAGAAACTTGCTCTTATCTGTTGATGATTTTGGGCATATTTTTGAAAATGCAAATGATCTTGATCAAAAAGTATTAACGGCTTTGATGATGATTGAAAAAGATTATTTAGCAAAAAACCGGTTCAATGTAATTATTGCAAGACCTAAAAAACTTTTCGTTCGAGTTTTTGCAAGAATTTCCGACCAACATTTATCGGTGTATAGAACAAAATATTCCGAAACATTTACTCTTATGGGTTCTTTGGATAATGGAAACAATGTTATAGAAATAGATTTAGATAAACTGTGGTATCAAAATTTTAATGAAAAAAGTTTTCCAATAGTAAAACGAGAATTTTACACGGGGCACCTTTTTAGAAAAGATGGAATTGAGGTGATTCCTCAATTGAAAATATCTTTCGAAAGATTAGACACATTTACAAATTTGTATCAAATATTACAATCTTTATTTGCAAAAATTCAAAATATATTTTCAAAATTTGAAGGATCATTTTTCAATCAAGAGGAATTAAAATCGGAATTAAATAAATTTTTAAATGACGACACCAGGTCAGAAAAAATAAGCAATTTTATTTTATCATCTTATTCGGGAAGATTAATACAGCCAGGTGTTATTGAAGCCAATGCTTT
>CALQJK010000196.1:0-4163 GCA_943330875.1 Chitinophaga pinensis | reverse complement strand
GAAGTAACTACTACAATTTTTTCTTGAAAATACTCAATTATATGTAATCCGCAGAACTCAATTGTAAAAAGGCCTTATCATCCCCCCCCAAAAAAATCAACTAACCAACCAATCAACTAATCAACTAACCAACTAACTAACCCCCAATCACCCTAGCCACTCTTTCTCCATCCATAGCAGCACTTACAATCCCACCTGCATAGCCGGCACCTTCTCCACAGGGGAACAAGTTTTTTATTTGCGGATGCGCCAGGGTTTCCTCATTTCTTGGAATTCTTATTGGGCTTGAGGTTCTGCTTTCAGTAGCAACTAAGATGGCTTCGTTTGTATAATAGCCTTTCATTTTTTTACCGAATTGTTTTAAGCCATTTGATAAAGCGTTAGATATGAATTGCGGTAAAACTGTTTTTAAATCTGCTGAATGAAGTCCGGGTAAATAAGAATTTTGCGGAAGCGAATCAGAAGTTTTTTGATTACAAAAGTCAACCATTCTTTGAGCGGGGGCTACAAAATTACCCCCTCCAATGCTGTAGGCTTTTTGCTCTACCATTTGTTGAAAATACATAAAGAGCAAGGGGTTCGTAGGGCCTACATTCAAATGTTTGGTTGCATGGAATGCATCTTCAGTACTAACTTCTATTACCATGCCGCTATTGGCGAATGGATTATTTCTTTTAGAAGGACTCCATCCATTTACAACGAGTTCGCCGGGATGTGTTGATGCAGTTGCAATAATTCCTCCAGGGCACATACAAAAGGAGAATACTCCTTTTCCGTTTACTTGTTGTACCAAACTATAGGAGGAAGGAGGTAAAAATTCACTTCTACTATCACAATGGTATTGGATTTTATCTATTAAAGTTTGAGGGTGTTCCACTCTTACACCAAGTGCAATAGGCTTGGCTTCGATTAATATATTTTTCTGTTGGAGTAATTCAAAAATATCTCTGGCGGAATGTCCGGTTGCAAGAATATAGTAATCAGCAATAAATTTAGTTTGATCAGCAGTAATTACTGCATCCATTTTATCTTGATTGATAATAAAATCTGTAACTTTTTTTTCAAATAGCACTTCACCACCACAATCGATAATCAAAGCTCTCATAGCCGAAATAATCTGAGGAAGTTTATTGGTGCCTATATGTGGATGAGCATCGTATAAAATATTCTCAGGCGCACCAAATTTCACAAATAATTGCAGAATCCTATTGATATCACCTCTTTTATTGCTTCTTGTATAAAGTTTGCCATCGCTATAAGTGCCGGCGCCGCCTTCACCAAAACAGTAATTGCTTTCCGGGTTAATGATTCCTTGTTTGTTTAGTATAGCAAGGTCCCGCCTTCTGCTGTTTACATCTTTTCCTCGTTCAAGGATAATAGGTTTTACGCCTGCTTCAATAAGTTTTAGTGCAGCAAACAATCCTGCAGGTCCTGCACCAATAATAATTGCCGTTCGGCTTGATTGTCCAACGTCTTTGAACTGAAATTCAGGAGAGGTAGACAACCGGAAGGGCTCATTAATAAACGCATTCAGCGTAATATTAAAAAAAATATTTTTCCCTCTGGCGTCAATAGATTTTTTCAATAATTGAAAGCCAGAAATAGTGGATTCTTTCGCACCAGATTGTTGCGATATTTTCCGTTTAATATCTTGGTCGTTAGCAGCCTCAGCTGGACTGAGACGAAGTGTTACTTTCTGTTGCATGTGTTAGGAATTTACCCTAAAAACAAGGATAGTAGGAGTTAATTAAAAAGGGAGATCATCAACGGCATCAGGTGCTGTCGATGAAAAAGTATCTAAGGGTTCAAAATAATCATTATCTGAACTGCCAGACTTGCTGCCTGATTGAAGAATTTGTTCAATTCTCCATGCATCCAGATTGGTGATGTAGTTTGTTTTTCCGTCTTTTTCCCATTTAGAACCTTTGATGTTGAAATAGACTTTAACATCATCCCCAGCATTCACGCGGTCTACAATATTGGTTTTATCTTGCACACATTGAAATTTCACGTAATTGACGATTGTTCTTCCGTTGATATCTTCGGATTTCTCTACCACAAACTCTCTGGTTTTGAAAGTTTCAGTTCTTTGAACAGTGTCATATTTCGCAACCAGTTTTCCTGCTAATTCGTAGCTCATAAATTAATAGTTTAAGACGTCAAATGTAAAACTATTTTTATTAACAGCGAACGAGGATTTCCTCAGACTTTCAGCAGAAAATGTGGCTTTTGGGAGCGATTAAAAATAAATATTGAAAAATAATTTTTTTCGGTTAAAAAAGCACTATTTTCAATTCCCGACAAATTTTTGTAAAGATAAAATTGCCATATTGTATTACTTACGGGAAAAGCAAGAGAATAAAAAATTTTTTTTTCAACATTTTCGTTAGATATTCGCCGTCCCGTTGAAAAGAGGTGGATAAGATTCGGTTGAATGCGAATTGACTGAAATAGTAGAACAACAACAACATCATTAACTCATTATATAAATCGTTTTTGGAATAATGGAGAAGTCTTTTGAAAAAGTATGGCAAAATTGTTTAGAGATTATTAAGGATATCGTAGAATGGCAGCATTTTAAAACTTGGTTTGAACCCATCAGACCTGTAGGATTAAAAGAGAAAGTTCTTACGATACAAGTTCCAAGTCAATTTTTTTATGAATATCTTGAAGAGCATTATGTTTCACTTCTAGCCAAAACTTTGAAAAGAGAATTAGGAAAAGAAGCAAGATTGGAATATAGAATTATGGTTGACAGTGGCAATAGTAAGAATAAGCCATTAACAATGGATGTTTCAGGAAATGGGTATAAATTATATTCCAATAATGAAATGGATTTTCCATTGGTGATTAATAACCCTGTTAAAAATCCATTTGTGATTCCAGGGTTAAAGAAAATGCAGATTGATCCCCAATTAAATAGTTCGTACACATTTGATTCTTTTATTGAAGGCGATTGTAACAGAGTAGCAAGAAGAGCAGGGAAAACCGTTGCAGAAAAACCAGGTACAACATCTTTCAATCCTTTGGTGATTTATGGAGGTGTTGGATTGGGGAAAACGCATTTGGCTCAGGCGATTGGAAATGAAGTAAAAAGATTGTACAACAACAAAGTAGTGTTGTATGTGAGTTCAGAAAAGTTTATCAACCAGTTTATTGATCACGGTAAAAACAATGCGATAAATGATTTCATTCATTTCTATCAATTAATAGATGTGTTGATTATAGATGATGTACAGTTCTTTAACAGAGCTGAAAAATCACAGGATGCGTTCTTTTCTATTTTCAATCATTTGCATCAAAGTGGTAAACAATTAATTTTAACTAGTGATAAATCTCCAAAAGATTTAGAAGGTGTACAAGAGCGTTTGCTGAGTCGCTTTCGCTGGGGATTGAGTGCGGATTTGCAAGCACCAGATTACGAAACCAAGATTGAAATACTAGAGAGTAAAATGAAGCACGATGGATTAGAAATGCCTCGTGAAGTAGTTAAATATATTGCGTATAACATTAATAGTAATGTGCGGGAATTGGAAGGAGCTTTAATTTCTTTGTTGGCACAATCTTCTCTAAACAAAAGGGAAATAGATCTGGAGTTAACCAAAAAAGTATTGCGCAATTTTGTGAAATCCTCCAGTAAGGAAGTAACGATTGATACTATACAAAAAATGGTTTGTGATTATTTTGACGTTCCATACGATAAGTTATTGCAAAAAACCAGAAAAAGGGAAATTGTTCAGGCAAGACAGATTACCATGTTCTTATCAAAGGCCTTTACTAAAAATTCTTTGAAGACAATAGGAGAGCATTTTGGAGGAAGAGACCATACAACAGTAATACATAGTTGTCAAACGGTGAAAGATCTGATGGATACTGATAATCTTTTCAAAGAGAGTGTATTAGAATTACAGCATAAAGTACAATTGGCTGCAATGTAGAAATTATAAAAAGAGATAATTAGTCCTAGGTTTTAATAAAGTTTGTTTTTTTTGAGTCTAAGCGAAAATTATTTCTTTCTTTTTCAATTTTGATTTGGGTATTACCTTTTACAATTGTATTTTTGCTGCCCCTTCAAAAAGGGTTGGTTACAAAAGGAGAGGTGCCTGAGTGGCCGAAAGGAACGGTTTGCTAAATCGTCGTACGGGTTAAACTGTACCGTGGGT
>CALQJK010000195.1:0-4166 GCA_943330875.1 Chitinophaga pinensis | reverse complement strand
CCTGGCATACTCGTAATTAAATGAGATAAATATCCTCCGGTACAACTTTCAGCAGTAGCTACATTTTGTTTCCTTTCCAGGAGTAAATTGGCTACAACTTTCTCCATGGGTTCGTCTTTGTTTGTTACCAGATAATCTTTCGTCAATTCCTGAAGGGTAATAAAAAGCGTATCAATTTCTTTTTCAAGTAAATCTTTTTCCTTACCGATTGCGCTGAGTCTTAACCTTACAATGCCGTAATTAGGGAGGTAGGCTAATTTGATATGTGAAGGCAATGCTTCTTCAAAAGATTGAATCAAATCTGCCAGCATCGATTCTCCGATACCGAAAGTCACCAAGGTGCGATGTTCGATATGAGGCAAGTTGAATTTATTTTTCAGTAAAGGGATAACATGGTCTGTCATTATTCCTTTCATTTCATGAGGCACGCCAGGCATGCTCACAAAAATTTTATGTTCTTTTTCAAATAACATTCCGGGTGCAGTGCCTCTTGGGTTAATTAAAACTTTACACGTATCGGGCACTTCTGCTTGTTTGATATTTCTTTCCGTAAGTGGTCGTTTGAAAACTTTTTCAAATAGGAGAGTTACATTTTCCAGCGCTTCCTTATTGACAATCATTTTGCCATTGAAATACTTACAGAGTAAGGGTTTTGTAATGTCATCTGCTGTGGGGCCTAATCCTCCGGTAATTAAAATGATATCGGCAGTTGCAGCTTCCTGATCCAATGCTTTCCAAATTTCATCATACTTATCACCAACTGCAACTCTTCTTGTTACCCCTATGCCAATCTTATTGAGTTCTTGTGCCAGCCAGGCGCTATTGGTGTCAATGACTTGACCGATTAATAATTCATCGCCGATGGTGATTATGGAAACTGAAATCATGGGTCAAAATTAAAGCTTTTGGTATTAGATTCCCTCATCATCTTTGGGCATTTTGGGTGAAGTAGAAAATCAGAAATGTTATATCTTCAATTATTAATCAAATCCTGACATAAATTTATATGTGTAATGTAAAATCAGGAGCATTTCATAAACTTGTAAGGTTTTTTAGGTCGAGAGATTCTCCTGTTCTTCAACTATCCGATTTGTTATTTCAACAGGAAATTTGATATGGTCTGATTAAGGAATGTAGCAATTAAAAAGCAACAACTTTTGGAAGCGTATTTTTTTTATTACTTATCTTAAACTTATAAGTACAATATTTATCTAAAACCGTCTTTTTTTAAAACATAATTTAATAGAATATAAATGACAATCAATATTTTAACTACCATAAATAATAATAAATTCATTGTGAAAAAATTGTTTTTAGCCTTACTGGTTCTTTGCTCTGTAAATCTATTTGCTCATCCTGGTGGTCATTATCGGAATGAAGATTTGCCAAAGCTTTATCATTGGAATGTGAATATCAACGAAAATCAGGTAGTTGGAAACTTTATGATGAGTCGTAATAAAATAGTTTTTGTGGAGGGTATTAATGGTCAGATTTGGCAAGTCAATTATGAGTCTATTTCAGGTTCAGATAAAGTATATGTAGATCAAGAAATAAAAAAACTAAATGCTTTTAATCGGGTAGCTGCTCCTGCAGAATCCGGAATACTTGTCGATTATAAATCTTTTTTACTTTCTATTTTCAGTGCCATAGCAAGTATTATTTTTCTGTTTATTGGAATTAAAATCAGAAAAAATCAGCGTAATAGTTTGTCAAGATTTTCAGTTTCATTTTTAGCATTGCTTTTTTTTGCCCTTTCTTTTTTTGCTTGTAAAAAAAGCGATTTAGATTCGGGCCAAACACCAACCTCTTCATGCGGTGTAGCAACAGGATTGTCCGCCGTAGTGAGCGATGATTCTTTATTGTTAAGCTGGAATCCTGTTGCTGGAGTTTCTTCATATATCATTAATTATAAAAAACAAACAGAAACTATTTGGAAAGACACTACTTCAAATACAAATTTAATTTTACTGTCAAACTTGACAACAGGAGTAAACTATGAGTTACAAGTACAAACCATTTGTGCCAATGGGAATAACTCCATGTCGGGTTCAATAATTATCCCAATCCCCACTACAGGTTCAGGAGGAAATGTTGATCCTAATTTTATTCCAAGAAACCTTCCTTTGTTTATGGATTCGGCATACTCGCTTTATAAACCTCCATTTGGTACTGTAGCTACTTTTTGGGATACTGTGTATTTCCATATTTCATCTTTAGGAATGCCTGCGCATGATAAAATGATTGGCATAACCAGTTGGCAACAACAAGTCCCCATACCACAATTTTATACAGACACCAATAGTTGGTCAATTCCTCTTCAACCAGTATATGTCATCACGCCAATGAGTACACGCAGTAATTTCATGAAAGGCGCAGTTGCCGTTGCTGTAAATGGAATTCCGATTTTTAATGCATTAAACAATAGAGGGGAAGACTCTTATTTAATTGGAGAATTAGATAATTGGGGTGGACATTGCGGAAGAGCAGACGATTATCATTATCATGCCGCACCAATGCATTTAGCTGGTCCAAATGGAAGATTACCTATCGCTTATGCATTAGATGGCTTTGCTGTTTATGGTGCCAATGAACCTGATGGCGCTTTAATGCAACCGTTAGATACTTGTCATGGCCATAAAATAGGGAATGGTGCTTATCATTATCATGGCACTTCAAATTATCCATATGTTGTTGGTGCAATGAGAGGAAAAGTCACCCTTGATCCTGCAACCCCAGCTCCTGAAAATCAAATTTTGCCACAGGCATTCGCGAAGGGAGTGCGTCCAGCAACTAATCCTTTAAGAGGTGCAACTATAACTGATTTCGTGGCACAAACACCCTCTCATTATTTATTAACGTATAGGATAGGAAATAAAAACGGCTATGTGCAATATTATTGGACTGGGAATGGAGGAGTAGGCACGACGTATACCTATATTCTTACTGACACAGCTGGAGTAGCTACAACAACCAATTATACCCGCCGCTAAATTTTACGGATTTTATAAAAAATAATACATCAAATCAAATCCACGACATGAAGAAAGTATTTTTATTTCTTTTAATCCTTGTTGTCAGCCAAAACACATTTTCGCAATCCATAAAAAAAACCATGAAACGTTTGCCTGATACTGGGCAAAACGGCGACTATACGCCAACGTTTGGTGAGGATGCTGATTACAATTTTAATACTCCTTTTTACAATTTAAATGGAAATGGAACTACTACAGATACAATCACCGGATTGATGTGGCAAAAGACTGATGGTGGAGAAATGACGATTGAAAATGCAGCTATTTATTGTGATACCCTCACTTTGGGTGGTTATACAAATTGGAGACTACCTGATGCTCGTGAGGCATTTAGTATTTTAAATCATAGCAGAGTGAACCCTGCCATTGATACCAACTATTTTACAAAAACAACTGCAGACTATTGGTGGACCAGTCAACGTCAGGCTGGAGACTCAACTAAAGTTTGGTGTGCCAATGCTGGAGGTGGAATAGGAAATAAACCTAAAGCTGAAACGATAAGTGCCGGAGGGAATAAAAAATATCATGTAAGAGCCGTTAGAGATGTAACTCCACCATCAACAGCTAATCATTTTACAGATAATGGTAATGGAACAATCAATGATAATTTAACTGGATTAACGTGGACAAAAGTGTTGTCTACAGATACAGCAACCTGGGAACAAGCCTTGAATCTTGCAGAAGCATCTACGCTTGCGAGTTATACTGATTGGAGGCTGCCCAATATTAAGGAATTGTTTTCAATCAATGACGAATCTTTAACTTCTTCGTCAATCAATCCAGCCTATTTTAGCATATCAGGCAGAGTAAATATATGGTCTTCTTCAACTTTGTCTAATCAAACAGCACAAGCCTGGTATTTGGATTCGAGATATGGAATCACTACTTACTCACCCAAAACCAGAAGCTTGTATATGTTATTTGTGAGAGGAAACGGAACAACAACTCCAACACCTCCTCCAACAAATATTAATTTCAATATCATTTTAGGCAGACCAACAGACACCTCAATTACTGCCAGCGTTTTATTTGATCAGAATGCAGAAGTATATCTTACTTATGGAACACAACCTGGATTATACACAGGAGCAACAATCACTATTCCTGTAACTGGTGGCGTAACCGATGAGATTG
>CALQJK010000194.1:0-4178 GCA_943330875.1 Chitinophaga pinensis | reverse complement strand
TTCATTCCACAATTACTGAACAGCACCGCTGTTCTCTTTACTAATCTGTTGATGATGTTTTTTGTCTACTATTTTCTTTTAGTTAGCGGTAAGGAAACTGAAAACTATTTGCGCAAAATCATTCCTTTGAAATCTTCTAATGTTCATTTGTTAGCGAATGAAACAAAAATGATGGTGATGGCAAATGCGCTTGGAATTCCTGTAATTTGTATTATTCAAGGTCTATTCGCAGCTTTTGGTTATTGGATTTTTGGCGTTCAGGATTGGGCATTATGGGGTTTTCTGACCGGACTTTTTGCGTTCTTTCCATTGGTGGGCACGATGATTATCTGGGTACCTTTGGTAGCTTATTTATATGCAATAGGATTAGACTGGCCGGCAACAGGATTAACGATTTATAGTTTTATTGTTACCGGAAATGTTGATTATGTAGCCAGAATTACATTAATGAAAAAAATGGGAAATGTTCATCCCTTGATAACGGTACTTGGTGTTATTGTTGGACTGAATTTATTTGGGTTTATTGGCTTAATATTCGGTCCACTGCTGGTGAGTTATTTTTTAGTGCTTGTAAAAATTTACATCAATGAATTTGCTTTATTAAATAACTCAACTAACGTAACTCCTTAATTAAAAAGGATTTTTATCATTCCCAAACTATCCTAAGCATTTACTATGAGTATAGAAAAAGATATCTTTCAAACTAAATTTAGAAATGAGCACCAGAAAGCAGCCATTAATCTCATTTATACATACCACTGGCTTAATGAAAAAATAAAAATATTATTTGATAAAGAGTCCATTACACAACAACAATTTAATATCCTTAGCATTTTACGCGGAGCCGGAAAACCGCTCTCTACTTTGCAAATCAGACAACGCATGTTGGATAAAATGAGCGATACCAGTAGGATTGTTGACCGCTTGGTAACAAAAGATTTAGTTAAAAAGAGCATCTGCGCAAAAGATAAACGTCTTGTTGATATTTTTATAACAGACAAAGGCGTTAAGTTGCTTAATAAAATTGATTGTCATCAAAAAGAAATGGATGCTGTTCTTAATCAATTATCAGAAACAGAAGCTAAGCAATTAAATAAAATACTAGATAAAATTCGTTCCGAAAATGTCAAATAAAATATCAATAATTCTTGCCTTCTTTCTTTCCATGTTGATGATAACTGGATATTCGCAAACTGACACTGTGAAACCTGAAATGAGAGCTGTCTGGATTGCTACAATTGCCAATATAGACTGGCCTGATTTCCCCACCACCAACAGTGACTTGCAAAAAGTAGCTTTTGTAAGACTATTGAATTACCATAAAGCAAATGGAATCAATACTGTTATAGTTCAAGTAAGACCTTCTTCGGATGCTTTTTATCCATCTGCTTTGGAGCCCTGGAGTCAATGGTTAACAGGTATTCAAGGACAAGCACCCTTTCCATATTACGACCCACTTGATTTTATGATAACTGAAACGCATAAACGAGGTATGGAATTTCATGCCTGGGTAAATCCTTATCGAGCCATTAACAATATCAATAAGTCATCTGTAGCAGATCAGCACATTACTAAGATGCATCCAGAATGGTTTATTAATTATGGGGAGAAAAAATATTTTGATCCAGGAAATAAAGATTGTCAAAATTATGTAATAGAAGTCGTAAAGGATATTGTGATTCGTTATCCAGTAGATGCCATTCATATCGATGATTATTTTTATCCTTATCCAATTGCAGGGAAACAATTTCAGGATGGTTTGTCATACAGGAAATTCGGCAATGGTTTAAAGCTGGATGATTGGAGAAGAAGCAACGTTGATTCGATCATTTTTAATTTATATTTATCGATTAAAAAGAGTAATAAAAAATGTCAGTTTGGTGTGAGTCCTTTTGGCGTTTGGAGAAATGCAGACAGAGATCCCAGAGGAAGTCAAACACAAGCGGGACCAACAAATTACGATTATTTGTACGCGGATGTTTTATTGTGGTTAAAAAATGGCTGGGTAGATTATGTAGCACCTCAATTGTATTGGGAAATTGGGCATAAAAAAGCTGATTGCGCTGTCTTAATTGATTGGTGGAGTAAAAATTGCTATGGAAAAAATTGTTACATAGGGTTGGGTGTTTACAGAGCTGGTTCTAACAAAGCCTGGAGAGAAAAATCACAACTGCCCAAGCAAATTGAAAAAATAAGAAATACACCAAATGTACAGGGAATGGTATTTTACAGCAGTAGATCTTTAGAGAATAATCTCAATGGATGGAGCGACTCTTTAAGACTGAATTATTTTAAACAACCAGCACCTACACCGAAGTTGCAATAAATCTTTTTCCAATTTCCCCATTGCATAATCTTTTTACCCTTTTAAAATTTAACTACATTTGTTATTTCAGCATAGAAAAAGGTAGTATAAATAATAATGGCACTTCAACAGTCTTTCCAGCAAAAATTGCTCCAGAAGCTTTCACCACAACAAATTCAATTGATGAAATTGTTGCAGGTTCCTACTGCCCAGCTGGAAGAAAGAATCAAAGAAGAGTTAGAAGAAAATCCTGCTTTGGAACAAGTGGATGAAGGATTTGAAGATGAGTTTGATATCAAAGATGAATTTACTACCAACGAGGATAACGACGCAGAACCGGATGGCAGCGAAGAGGAATATGATAATATAGACATTTCAGAATATGTTCATGAAAGTGATGATGAAGTGGGCGATTACAAATTAAGAGATGATAATTATCCTGAATTAGATGACAATAGAGTTATTCCCCATAAAGCGGAATCCAGTTTTAATGAGATCATGTTACAGCAACTGGGATTATTAAAACTAAATGATGAGGAACAGATTATTGCGGAACAAATTATCGGTAGTCTTGATGATGATGGTTACTTGAGAAGAGACGTTAATGCTATTATTGATGACCTTGCATTCAGACAAAACATTGAAGCGAACCAGCACCAGATAAATAACATCATTCAACAGATTCAGCAATTTGATCCTCCCGGAATTTGTGCAAGAAATCTTCAGGAGTGCTTATTACTTCAACTTAAAAGAAAAGCGGCTTCTACTATTGATATTGATCTTGCCATTAAAGTGCTAGAAAAATATTTCGATGAATTTACTAAGAAGCATTACGATAAAATTCAAAAAGGATTAAATTTATCTGACACACAACTCAAAGCTATTATTAATCAAATTGTCAAATTGAGTCCTAAGCCTGGAAGCCTTCTTGAATCTTCCACTTCTAATGAAAATTATATTACGCCCGATTTCTTTATTACTAATAATGCCGGAAAATTAGAAGTGATTTTAAATAGCAAAAATGCGCCTGATTTGAGAGTCAGTGAAGGATACAGAGACATGTTGAGAGATTATGACAAAGGAAATCATAAAGACAAAAGACAAAAAGAGGCTGTAATTTTTATCAAACAAAAATTAGATTCGGCAAAATGGTTTATCGATGCCATCAAACAAAGACAAGAAACATTGTTGAATACCATGGAGGCTATCATCAAGTATCAACATAATTTTTTTCTCACCGGAGATGATACCGATTTACGCCCAATGATATTAAAAGATGTAGCTGAAAAAATCGGATTGGATATTTCTACTATTAGCAGAGTTGCAAATAGTAAGTTTGTACAAACAGAATTCGGCACCTATAGACTCAAGTTTTTTTTCAGTGAAAGTTTACAAACAGAATCCGGAGAAGAAGTAAGTACTCGAGAAGTAAAAAAAATATTATCTGATATTATTACAGCAGAAAGTAAAAAAAATCCACATAGCGACGAAAGATTAACTGAAATGCTTATTGAAAAAGGCTATAACATTGCGAGGAGAACGGTGGCTAAATACAGAGAACAACTTAATATTCCAGTTGCCAGACTTCGAAAAAATTTATAAAAAAAGATACCGATCAATTATGATAACAGCATCAACTCAACAAATCGACCATTCAGAAATTCCAACGAAGCCAGCTGTTTTTTTACAATTTTTATCACAACTTTTTTCTTATTTATTTCATCCCTTATTCATTCCGCTGTATGTAGCCTTTTTTTTAATTTATATTCATCCTTCTGCATTTGTAGGATTTTCTGATGCAGATAAAAAAGGCACCTTAATTATTATTGTACTCAATCTGTTATTTTTTCCATTGATGAGTGTCTTGTTATTA
>CALQJK010000193.1:0-4181 GCA_943330875.1 Chitinophaga pinensis | reverse complement strand
TTATCGAGAGACTTACATTGTTGGCAGATGACGATCACCATGTCTCCAATTGGTAGGTATAAATTTTTTAGTATCAATATAAATCCAAAATCTTCTATACTGAGGGATATTAAGGTTAACCGTACCCGTTATTTTTATGATTTTTAGAGAGAGAAGGGAAGAAAGGGGGTTTAAAAAGGGTTGAAAGGTGGTTGAAAGATAGTTGAAGGTGGTTGAAAGGTAGTTGAAAAAGGGTTGAAAGGTACTTGCAAAGAGATTAGTTGATCTCATGTAATCAATACAAAAGAAACCCAGCTAGGGGTGTAACTATTCTTACTAAGAAACTAACATCTAACAACCCCTTAGGGGTGAAATTATTCTTACTAAGAAACTAAACAGCTAACAACCCCTTAGGGGTGAAATTATTCTTACTAAGAAACTAACATCTAACAACCCCTTAGGGGTGAAATTATTCTTACTAAGAAACTAAACAGCTAACAACCCCTTAGGGGTGAAATTATTCTTACTAAGAAACTAAACAGCTAACAACCCCTTAGGGGTGAAATTATCCTGTGAGAAATGTAGTATGTAAACATAGAAGGGTACAATAGATTAAGATTCTTTTTCTAACTCACTCCACATCACATCAAATACTTTTTTATTTAATTCTTTAGCTATAAGATTTGCTGAAGGTATGGCAGGTAAAAATCTTACACTTAATTTTTGGGGAAGCAGATACATTGTTTTCTCGATGGGCATAGCTTTTTTGGTTCCGCTGATAATGCAAGGGATAATATCTTTATTACTTTCAATGGCGAGTTTGAAAGCGCCGTCGTAAAATGGTTTTAATAATTGCGGCGTTCTGTTTCTTGTGCCTTCCGGATAAATGCACATATGCATTCCCGATAGTAATACATTTTTCATGGCTTCAAAGCTGGCGATTCTGCTTTTCTCCTCTTTTCTGTCGATTAATACAGATCCCTTTTTATAAAAAAGTCCGAATAGTGGCACTTTCGCAAAGGAAGCTTTTGCAATAGTTTTGTTGCATCCTGGAACAAAAGGAGAGGAGAGTGGAACATCCAATAAAGCATTGTGATTAAAAACTACAACATAATTTTCGCCATCGATGAAGTTTTCTCTTCCATAAATCTTAACTCTACATCCAATTAAAAATAGCCAACCCCTCATCCATAATTGTGATATTATTTTGAAATAATATTGCCCTCTTTTTTCCTCTTTAAATAAATAAGAAAAAAGTGATGGGATAAAGATGAGTAGAAAGGTAACCGCAAAAGTGATCAAGCCCCAGATGGCCCAAAAGCGTGCAAAAATATTTTTAAGTGTTTTCATGATGCCGGTGTTCAAAGATTTTTTTTATTTATAATTTCCAATCGATTGGAGCTTTTCCTGCTTTCATGAGTAATTCATTTGTTTTTGAAAAATGTTTGCAGCCAAAGAAACCTTTCTCTGCAGAAAAAGGAGAGGGGTGAGCTGCTGTTAAAATATGATGGCTGTTTTGGTCGATTAAAGATTGTTTTTCTTGTGCAAATTTCCCCCATAATAAAAAAATAACGCCTTGTTTTTTATCAGATATTTTTTTAATTACAGTATCTGTAAATTCTGTCCAGCCATATTTTGCATGACTAAAAGGTTCGCCTGCTCTTACCGTTAATGCAGCATTAAGCAAAAGCACACCTTGCTCTGCCCATTTGGTAAGATTGCCATTTTGTTCCGGCATTTTGATGCCAATATCTTTTTCCATTTCTTTGAAGATATTCTTTAAAGATGGAGGGTGCTTTATGCCTGTTTGTACAGAGAAGCTTAATCCATGTGCCTGATTAGGGCCATGATAAGGATCTTGCCCGATAATTACTACAGATACCTTATCGAAAGGAGTTGCATTAAATGCATTGAATATCAACGGACCAGAAGGATATATTGTTTTATGGAGTGCTTTTTCTGTTTTTAAAAAAGTAGACAACTGCTGAAAATAGGGTTTGCTAAATTCACTATTAAGTAAAGCTTTCCAGGAAGGATGAATTTTTACATCCATGATTTGCAGTTGATTGTAAGCAAAATTGCTTTAAAATATTGGTATAAAAAAGACGGATTAATCTTTCTTTGGAAAAGGTATCAATTTTATATGAGAATTTGATTTTAGGATAACTTCAATATTAAATTTTCAGTATTTTTTTTACAACTTTTAGGAATAAATATGCAGCTCATGACAAGAAGCAATAATGTAAAATATTTTCAAGGGTCATGTAAAAAAGGGTTGAAAAAAAGAATTTGATATTTTTTTTCAAAAACGAATAACTTCGCTAAAAATTAAATCTTTTGAAACATTCTATACCTTACAAATTGCTTTTGTTGCTAACCTTAAGTCTTTGTATAAAACCTTTTTCAGGCCTGACCCAGTGCACCTCTTTTATTACTTCATTTCCTTATAATGAAGACTTCGAAAATAATAATGGAGGGTGGGTAACTGGCCAGTCCGGTACGGTATTATCTGACTGGGCTTGGGGGCATCCCAATAAAACCTACATTAATAATGCAGGCAGTGGTAATAAATGTTGGATTACTGGTGGCTTGAGTGGCAATGCGTATAATGATACGGTACTTTCATGGCTGAAAACTCCTTGTTTTAATTTTTCGGCTTTACAAAAACCAATGATTAGTTTTAAAGTTTTTTGGGAAACAGAAATAAGATTTGATGGTGTTGTTTTGCAATATTCAACCAATGCGGGTTCTACATGGTCGAATGTTGGTGCTGTAAATGAACCAGCAAATTGTGTAAATAAAAATTGGTACAATACAGCTTCCGTGCAATGGCTTAAACCACCACTTGTAACGGTGAATAATGGGTGGTCTGGATCACACGTTCAAACAGGTACTTGCGCAAGCAATAGTGGGAGTTTAGGTTGGGTAACTGCAGCACATTCTTTAGATTTTATAGCAGGTGCTTCTTCTGTTGTTTTTAGATTTGTATTTGGCTCTGGTGCTATTTGTAATAATTTTAATGGCTTTGCACTTGACAGTGTTTATATTGGAGAAGCTCCAAATTTGCCATTACCATTATTCCCAATTGTAAATCCAGTTTGTCAAGGTGATCCCGCTCCTTTATTACCTTCAACGTCTACTAACGGAGTCAATGGGACATGGAATTCACTTGTGAGTACTACTATTCCTGGCACTAAAACGTATACCTTCACTCCCTCATCTGGTCAATGTTTTAGTTCAGTAACTAAAGATATTGTCGTGAATCCGAAAGTAACCCCAACATTTGCTGCAGTAGCTGCTATATGTAAAGGGACAGCACTTGCATCCTTGCCTACGACGTCAACAAATAGCATCACTGGAAGTTGGAGTCCTGCCTTAAATGATACGATAACTACAACCTATACCTTTACGCCTGATCTTGGACAATGTAGTTCATCAACTACGCTAACGATAACCGTTAATTCTTTACCATTGAATGTATCAGCAGGTCCATCTCTTAGCACAGTAGCAGGTGTTGGGGTAATGCTTCAAGGTAGCGCTCCAACAGTTTCACCAGCTATGACCTATCAATGGACTCCTTCAGCAGGATTGTCAAATGCAACAATTTTAAATCCTATAGCTTCTCCTACACAGAATACTACTTATACACTGCAGGTAACCAATTCCTTTGGTTGCAAAAAAACGGCTGCAACCACAGTAACAATTATACCTGTTGAAAATTGTTCAATAGAGCCTTCCAGAATTTTCACGCCTAATAACGATGGCTATTATGATAGCTGGATGGTATATAATGGGAATTGTATTAAGAGTGTAGATGCTTCTGTATATAATAGATGGGGCGGTTTAGTGTATCATTCAGATCGTTATCAAAATGATTGGAATGGGAATTACAAAAGTAAACCTTTGCCTGATGCGACTTATTATTATGTATTGAGAATTACTGAAAATACTGGAAAAACTTATTTGCTTAAAGGAAATGTTACTATTAAAAGATAATACAAAAACTACAATGAGAATTAAATTTTCACATCTGCCCATTTTGTTGATATTTACTGCACTGAATATAAATGCTCAGCAAATATTTAAACTGAATCCTTTTGTTCAATCTGATTTTGTTGTCAATCCTGCTGCAGCTGGTGCCAATGGAAATATGTCAATTGGCCTAACGCATAAAAAAATGTGGAGTGGAATAGATGGAGGAC
>CALQJK010000192.1:0-4222 GCA_943330875.1 Chitinophaga pinensis | reverse complement strand
TTTAAACCAATCGTAATTATTAGTAAGCTCCGCCGCATTTGGAAGCGAAGCATCAAAGTTTAAAAATTGTTCTAATTGCGCTCTCACTCCTTTAACATTCTTATTCAGTTCCTCTTCACTAAGCATGTTTCTTTCTTCACTCTTTCCACTCGGATCGCCTACCATTCCGGTAGCTCCACCAACCAACGCAATAGGTTTATGACCAGCTTTTTGTAAATGAACCAATAATAGAATAGGTACCAAACTGCCGATATGAAGGCTGTCTGCAGTAGGATCAAAACCTACATATGCGGAAGTCATTTCTTTTTGTAATTGTTCTTCCGTGCCCGGCATGATGTCTTGAATCATACCTCTCCATTTAAGTTCTTTTATAAGATTCGCCATATTTTTTAATTGCTAAGTTTGATCACAATTATGCAAAAGTCAGCATATTATTTTTAATAACAAATTGGATCCGCTACAAAATCAATTTTTAAGCGTTATTAAATCATCTAAAATTGTTCAAAATACTATGTTTAACGCCCATTTAGTTGTAAATTTGAGAGGTTATGATATTTGACAAAAACTATCATAAAAAAATATTTTACATGGCACGATATTTCTTTTTGATCTCACTTGTTCACTCGCTTTTTTTTTCAACTGCTTTTTCTCAATTCAGAAAGTATTCAAATGAATTTTTAAACATTGGAGCTGGTGCTCGTGGTCTTGCTATGGGCGGTGCGCAGGTGGCTTCTGTAAGCGATGGTACTTCCGGATATTGGAACCCCGCTGGCCTGACAAAAGTGAAAGATAAAACAGAAGCAATGGTTATGCATGCTGATTATTTCGCAGGAATCGCTAAATATGATTATGCTGCGATTGCCATACCCGTTCAGGATAATAAGCGTACGTTAGGATTTTCTGTATTGAGATTTGCTGTTGATGATATTCCCAATACACTTTATTTAGTAGAGCCAGACGGAAGTATTAATTATAATAACATACAAACTTTTTCTTCGGCTGATTATGCCTTTCTTTTTTCCTATGCACAACATTATAAAGAGTCGGATGGAAAAAATATCAGTATTGGTGCCAATGCAAAAGTTATTTATAGAAAAGTGGGAAGCTTTGCAACAGCCTGGGGCTTTGGTCTAGATGCTGGTATTACCATGCATGGTAATCGTTGGCGCGCAGGTCTTGTGGCAAAAGATGTAACGACTACTTTTAATGCCTGGTCTTTTAAATTTACAGACAGGGAAAAAGAAGCCTTGTATCTTACTCAAAATGATATTCCTGTAAAATCAACAGAATTAACAGCTCCCAGGCTGGTCTTGGGCGGAGCATATAATTTTTACATTTCACCATCAATTCATTTACTTACAGAGGTCAACTTGGATTTTACCTTTGATGGAAAACGCAATACAATTCTTAGTTCTAATGCGGTTAGCATCGATCCTCACATTGGAATAGAAGGGGCCATTCAGGATGTGTTTTTTGTGAGAGCAGGTATATCTAATTTTCAAAAAACGATTTCCGATAAGGATACTTTAAATCAACAAAAGACATGGATTTACCAACCAAGTATTGGTGCCGGATTTAAAATAAAAAATGTTGCTATTGATTATGCTTTTACAAATCTTGCTAACCAAAGCAATCCATTATTTACGCATGTTTTTTCTTTGAAATTACGATTAGCAAAAAATAAAGAAAATTAATTTTTATCTGTTATGATGATTAGAAAAACTTTTACCATTCTGTCACTGCTGTTTGTTTCACTTGCTCAGGCTCAATTGAATAATAGCTGGATCGACTACAATAAGACTTATTATAAGTTTAAAGTAGCAAGCGATGGGTTATGCAGAATTCCTCAATCAACACTTGCTGCAAATCCAGCACTTGCCAATGTTAATGCTGATTATTTTCAATTGTGGAGAAATGGATCGCAAGTCAGGTTGTTTACAACAATTTCAAACGCCCCGCTTTCGCCTAATGATTTTATTGAATTCTGGGGAGAGATGAATGATGGAAAAGCAGATAATCAATTGTATTTAAATCCCGATTTTCAATTAGCAGATAAGTATAGTCTTGAAACCGACACTGCGGCTTATTTCTTAACGGTAAACACAACAACCTCCAATCTTAGATTTATTTCAGCCAATAATACCGCACCAAGCACGGCCATTCCAGATCCTTATTTCATGAGAGATGTCAATTATTATTACAAAGATTACGTCAACAGGGGAGAAGCAAGAGTCATTGGAGAATATGTGTATTCCTCATCTTATGATCGCGGGGAAGGGTTGTCGAGTAATCCGGGTTATGCGGTTTGCTGTGATATCAATAAAGATTTCTACAACCTACATGTATTTGCCGGAGGCCCAGCAAACTCCTTGTCTGTAAGGGTTAATGCTGCTGGTTTGGCACTAAACTCCAGAAATCTGAGAATAAAGTTGAATCAAAATGATCTTACCGCAGCACCTTACGGCCTGCCTATTTCAATGACTGATTTTAATTACCAGAAAGTAAATCTTACCAACCTGCCTTTAAGTTTATTGCCAGATCCTAATCGTTTGAATATTAAGATAGGAAGTACATCGACCCTTTCCACTGATCGTTTTGTAGTGTCCTCTATCGGATTTACTTATCCTTCTATATTCAATTTCTCAAATGCCAGTAATTTCAAATTTACATTGGCTCCATCTGTATCAGGAAATTACCTTGTAATGGATAGTTTTAATTTCGGAAATCAACCTCCTATATTATTTGACCTTACAGCAGGTACAAGATATTTAGGTGACATTAATTCTACTCCGAGAAAATTGAAGTTTGTCTTACCCGCATCTACAACAAGTAGAGATTTTATTTTAGTAAGCCAGATGACTGTTAATTCAATTTCCAATTTTATAACGAGAGATTTTATAAATTTTTCTGATGTAAATAACCAGGCAGCGTATTTGATTATTAGTAATCCTGTTTTGTATAATGATGGCAATGGACATAATTATGTTGAAGCCTACAGGCAATACCGCAGTTCTTTACAAGGTGGAAGTTTTAGCAGTAAAATTTACGACATAGCCGAACTCACCGATCAATTTGGATTTGGGATAAAAAATCATCCTGCTGCCATTCGTGATTTTATTCGATTTGCGCACTCCAATTTTAATCCTTCTCCCGAATATGTATTTATCATTGGAAGAGGGGTTGATTATGCAGATCAAAGAAAAAATGCTGCCAATCCTATTTTACAACAACTTAATTTAGTGCCCACTTTTGGCTGGCCACCTTCTGATATTCTGTTGGCTGCAAATCCCGGAAAGTTTTCGCCGCTGGTTCCTATAGGCAGGCTGGCTGCTATTACAGGAGATGAAGTAAATAATTATTTAATTAAAATTCAGCAATACGAATCGGCTCAGCAATCAAATAGCGGTGATAGTAAAGATAAACTTTGGATGAAAAATTTTATGCACATTTCAGGGGGAAGAGATAGTGCGGAAAATGAGCAGTTTAGCCGCTATATGAATGGGTATAAGTCAATTGCACAAGATACTTTAATTGGTGCCAGTGTAGAAAGTTTTTCAAAAACAACTACTGGAGCTGTGCAGCAGGTAAGCAATCAACGCATTGATGATTTGTTTGCTCAGGGTCTTAGCTTTATTGGCTATTTTGGACATTCTTCTGCAAATACTTTTGAATTTAATTTAAGTAACCCATTGGTGTATAATAATGCAGGCAAATATCCATTCTTTAATGTAAGCGGTTGCAGCGCAGGAAACTATTACACCTTTGACCAGCTTCGTATAGCCGGCACCTTAACCTTGTCTGAAAAATATGTTCTGGCAAATCAACGTGGAAGTATTGGTTTTTTAGCAGACACCCATTTCGGCGTCCCTCCTTATTTAAATATGTATAACACTTCTTTATACAAACATTTTTGCCAATCCGATTATGGCAACTCGATTGGTAATCAGATAAAAGCAGTAACACAAGAGCTGGGAGGATTAAGTACCTCACTTGATTTTTATACCCGAATGCATCTGGAGGAAATTAATTTACATGGTGATCCCGCTTTAAAAATTAATTATTTTTCGAAGCCGGATTATGTAATCGAAGACCAAATGGTTAAAGTTAATCCAAGTACTATCTCTGTTGCGGATAGTAGGTTTAACCTCAAACTAAAAATTTATAACATCGGGAAATATGTAAAAGATTCCTTGTGGACAACTGTAAAATTGCAACTCCCCAA
>CALQJK010000191.1:0-4247 GCA_943330875.1 Chitinophaga pinensis | reverse complement strand
GCATAGTTAGCACAGAGAAAAACGAAACGACTAAATAATGCTAGATTGGAAATGTTCTTCAATTGCCTGACATCCCTTTGGATATAGGTTTGAATATAACTATTTAGCCATTTTTGCGGAAGTAATTTTTCAGACCATATTTCTGGATAACCTCCTGTCAACATATTAATAAGTATATCTCCAACAGGTAAATTTGCATCTTTTAACTCCTGATAACTGAAAGGCAATAAGGTCAGATATCCTGCCCGTCCGGCAAGAGATTGGGAAACTTGTTCTTGTAAAAGAAAGTTATTAGAACCTGTAAGAATGAATTGACCCCTGGAAGTATTCTTATCCATCAAAACTTGCAAGTGTCTGAAAAGTTCAGGCACACGTTGAACTTCATCAAATATAGCACCGGTGTTATAGTTCTTTAAGAAAGTGCGAGGATCTTTTTGAAACAATTCCTGAACAACGGGATCCTCAAAATTTACATAAGGCTTTCCTTTGAAAAGCGCTTTGCTCAGCGTTGTTTTGCCACTTTGTCTTGGACCGGTAATACAGAGTGCTCGAAATTGCGTTAGCGCCAATTTGGCTTCATCGAATATGGCTCTAGAAATCATAGATTCCATTTTTGTATAAATATACAAAAATGGAATCAAATTCCATAATTTACATTTTATACAAAAATGGAGCAGATGGAGCAAGATGTAAAAGAGATAATAATGGCAGCTAAATATTATTAGCAATGACTTTTATTATCTTTCAAAATAACAAAGTGGTCCTAACGGGTTTGTGTTCGAAGTGTTTGGAAGAGGATTTACAATATTTCCTTAGATATTTTATATAGAGGCTACACTAATTGTTTTTTTACAAAAAACAGACAAAAATGGCTCTGAGTTTAATTCATGATGATTATTTTATTAGTAATAAATTAGATGCGTATTAAAATCTGAATATTTAGAGGGAATTACAAATATTGAAAACTCCCTAACGAAAACTAAAGTATTTGGCATAGTGATTGCTAATATAATTAGTAAAATATTATTATGACAAAAATGGATAAAAATGAGCAATTTTATATTGATAAATTAAATGAAGTAAGGAAAATTTTGTTTGAGGAATGTAATTTGGAAGAATTTGGTGGTCCTGGATCAGGTAGACATCCTGAAGGCGGGTCTCACGAAAATTACATTCATCCTGACTCTCCTGAAGTTCAAGCTTATATTCAAAAAGCAAAAGAAGCCGGAAACGAAATTCAAAATATTGGAGCTAATATTGCATTACAGATTGGTGGACAAGTTTCTGAAATCAACTATAAAACTGCCATCAGTATTGCCAGAAAAGCGAATGAATATTACAAAGGAAAAGTTGAAAAAGTAAAGGATGCGGTTAGAAATACAGTAATTGTAGACAAGCAAAATATTCAACAAGCACTTGACAAAGCAAAAAGTAATCCTGGTTATATTCGTACTAATGAAAGAAATCCCGACACAGATAATTTGGGTTATAAAGGACATGCTATTATCTTCAAAACTAAAAACGGCATGAATGGAGAGGTTCAAATCAATACCCCCGAAATGATTTATGCAAAAGAAACTGAAAGTAAGGGAAGAAAAATGCTAGGTGATAAAAAATATGAAGAGATTGCTAAGCGTAAAGGCGTCAAGGGTGGACTCGGGCATAAATTATATGAAGAGTGGAGAATTTTAAAAAAGAAATCTGATCAAGAAAGAAAAAAGTCAATCGAATTACAATCAAAAAACTATTACACTCATTTTTTCAATCTCATTTCACGTATGACAAATTATGATATAATTACCAGAGAAATATTAAATGATAAAACTGTTTATTTCGAATGGGAATTCGAAGAAATAGCTTTTAAATATGTAAATGATGACAATATTGAGGCTAAAAACAAGGGATATGGAGGTCCGTTTCCCATATTGTATAACACCAAATTACTTGCAGAAGCCTTTTTAAGTAATCCCAGAATTATTACAAAAGAGGAATATGATAAATATTAATTTAGGTTGGGGTGAATTTAGTAAATTTTAAAACCCGAAACCCTTAAACATCAAACCTATTAAACTCCTAATCCGCCTATGGCAGATTGGGTTAGTGGTCCTAACGGGAATGAGTTCGAACTTTTGGGAGGATGTGGAGAGTTTGGTAAATCTTTAGCAAAAGCACCCCTCAAACAACCCGAAATATTAACCCCGAAATTATCGATAATTTCTAAAAATGTCATATGTTTGATTTGGATAGGCGAGATGAATTTCCCAGATAGGGAAATTATAAGCCATTTTGAAACAAAACGTAAATCATCATTGTTTCAAAAAAATCAGAGATGTTTAACAGCAATTAAAACAAATGATGAAAATTCTGAAACACCTGATATTACTTACCACATTACATATTCGTTTGAAATATCTGCATTTTTGTCCGAAAGAAAAATCAGGGGTATATTTAAAATTTCAACCATAAAATTCTAAATAATGAAAACCACAAAATTAACAATACTATTAACTTTAGCTTTCTTATCGCTTGGCTCATCAAAAACTAAAGCTCAGGATGTGGGACCAATAAAAGGTGCGGTTATTAAAGGTGGCCGCCCGCATATGGTTGAATTTATCATTAATGGGAATGGAGCAATACCCAACGGCAGTGGCATCCAATCTTCTTTAAAATTTAATCCTGCTATCAACATAAACTATTATCTCTCAAAGAACTCATTTATAGGTCTGGATGGTAGTTATTTAACAGCCAATCCCACTTTTAATATGGATGATTATGCGGCGCCATTTGCAAACAAAGGATTTGCCTCTATTATCAAGGATAAAACAAAATTCTCCTCAACATCCTTTTTGCTAACAGGGGGCTATGCTTTCAGGGCAAAAGCAGCTGCAGCCAAAGCTAAAGAATTATATTTAAGATTAGGTGCAGGCGTATCGTTAAACACTTTTCCAAGCCAAACAATAACCCAGAATTTTAACGGAACCACCGATGTGATTGCAAGGTACCAAACACCTGCAGGCTACAGCAAAACAAACTTAATAATAAAACCAGCTTTACAATTTAATTTCTGGATCACACCAAATTTTGGAATAACCCTAAACGCCCAATACCAAATGTACCTGGGAAATCAAGATTTTTCATACACTTATAAAGACTTAAACGGAATCAATTTTAATGCTGTTCCCCCAACACCTACAGATGTTTTAAATTTTCAAATAAATAATGCCCCAATCATTACAGAAACGGTATCAGGTATTACAGGTAACTTAAGTTTCGGAGGGGGTATCGTTTTTGCGCTTAAAACTAGAACTAAGAGTAATCAAACAAATGAACGAATTCTTAAAACTAGAACTAAGAGTAATCAAACGAATGAACGAATTCTTAAAACTAGAACTAAGAGTAATCAAACGAATGAACGAATTCTTAAAACTAGAACTAAGAGTAATCAAACGAATGAATGAATTCTTAAAACTAGAACTAAGAGTAATCAAACGAATGAATGAATTTCAGGTGGAGCCAGAATGTCTGGCTTTAATATCGGTGGATATACATCAGAAAAAGATTCGATAACTGTAAGCTCTCAAGATCATGCTATTAACGAACAAGGTTTGCCCGGAAATGGAGGTGGTGCTGCGGAAAAATTCAATATTTCAATTAGATTAAACCAAGAGTTTGCTTTTGTAACTTGCCCGAGTCCGGTCGGACGTCGCCAAAAGTTATTTTTATTGGAGGCTTCCTAACTTTCCCTTTCTTAGTTCATCTGAAGCAATTGGTCAAGATATTTCTAGTTCTCCGGTAATCGGCTGTATACAGAGGAGAAGACATCTATACACAGATTGACCAAAATTCTCGCTGGGTGGAGCTAACGGGCTTGAGTTCGAACTTTTGGGAGGATGTGGAGCTTTTGGTAAATCTTTAGCCAACGCACTATTTTTTCTATTATAATGCCGATAAGACAACTGTTTGGGACAATTTCATTGGACCATTATAGATGTTTAGTTTGTAAAAACATCAAATCGAACTTGCAATTATTATTGAAATAAAAACGCTACTTTAGCAAATCAAGGTTAATTAACTCCATTTCATAGTTATTCGTAGTTAAATGCCTAAATTTCACTGCTACACGTGAAATAATCTGATTGGAACAGACTTATTTTTACAACATTATTTGTCTTCATTAAAAAAATTAAAAAATGAGAAAACTTTTATTTGTTACAGTAATTGGTGCCCTTTTATTTGTGGTGTCATGT
>CALQJK010000190.1:0-4251 GCA_943330875.1 Chitinophaga pinensis | reverse complement strand
TTTTACATAAAAAATAAATGAAGAGAATTTTTCCTGTCATAGCGGTAATGATTTCCCTTTCCCTTTTAGGGTTGATTTATTTTCAAGTACTTTGGTTGACAACAGCCAGAGAAACTAAAGAGAAGCAACTTCGTGAGAATATATTTCTTGCCTCCACAGAAGCAGCAGAGAATCTAATGGAGGACTATAATAGATTTTTATCGTTGAATAAAAACTCCAATCAGTTTTTTACGAGTGACAAAATGAAGCTGGAGATTATCAGGCCATCCGTTATTCAGCGATATTCCAAAGATGAGATTGCTTCCGTCATCAGAAAATCAATGGACAAACATTTTTTGGAGGGCATTTATTTTGAATTTGCGGTTTCTGATAATAGTATCACCGGAGATCAGGTACAGAGTGATAATTTTATGAAATATTTTTTGGATTCTCTTCACAATACCAACTTTGCCATTCCTTTAGAATCCCCTCCTGGAAGCGATTTTGAGAACCTTACGAAGGAAGAATTCTTGGTTATTATCATTCCAAATCAAAATACAATTGTTTATAAAGAAATATCCTGGTTTATCGCCGGCACCATATTATTTACCTTGATTATTATTACTGCTTTTTTTCTCACGATTCGTGCATTAATCAAACAAAAAAAACTGAGTGAAATCAAATCTGATTTCATCAATAATATGACTCACGAGTTTAAAACGCCCATCGCAACCATTTCACTTGCCGTTGATGCTTTAAGAAATGAGAAAGTTATTGCTGACAAAGAAAAGTCGGCTTATTTTACCAATATCATCAAAGATGAAAACATCAGAATGAATAAGCAGGTAGAAATTATTCTACAGGCATCATTATTGGATAAAAATGAGATTCAATTGAACCTCCAAAAAGTATCAGCGCAAGAGTTAATTAATCGTGCCATTCACAATATAAAATTATCATTGGAGGAAAAGAATGGTCGTATCGAGATGGCGTATAAAGCAAGCGAGGATTGGATTATGGCTGACGAAATACATTTTGTAAATCTGATTAATAATTTGCTTGATAATGCAATGAAATATTCAAAAGAAACCGATTTGCTGATTAAAGCATGCACAGAAAATAAGGGGCAAGATCTTATCATAAAAATCCAGGACAACGGCATTGGAATGAATAAAGATACCTTAAGCAGAATATTTGAGAAATTTTACAGAGCTCATACCGGGAATATTCACAATGTAAAAGGTTTTGGTTTAGGCCTCAGTTACGTAAAAACAATGGTTGAGGCTCATAAAGGAACGATTTCTGCAGAAAGCACTTTGGGAAAAGGGACTACTTTTATTATTACTATTCCGTTTGTGGGCGGATCGAGTTCATCCAAATAACCCGTACCATCAAGCTGTCCAGCCTTTCCGACCATCTTATCCACACTTATCCACATCAATTCACATTAGTTGGTTAAAAAACATCATAAATAAGGGCTAAAACCCTTTATAGTCATGATTATACTCATTTGTGGATAAAAAACTATTGCCTATTTGGTGTTACAAAGTGGGAAAAAGTGTTAATTTGTGTTGATTATTAGAAAAACAACCCAAAAAAAACCAAATGATAAGCTTCATAGGCGAATATGAATCTACAATTGATACGAAAGGTCGCTTCCTTTTGCCTTCAGGATTTAAAAAACAAATCCCGGAGACAGGGTCTGCATCTTTTGTATTGAACAGGGGTTTTGAAAAATGTCTCACCCTTTATCCTATCCAAAGTTGGCAACCACTTTTTGAAGAAATCAGCCAATTAAACGATTTCGATCCCAAAGTTAGAGAGTTCAGACGTTATTTTTTAAATGGAGCTACTCAAATTGAATTTGATAGTGCAGGGAGATTGTTATTACCTAAGAATTTAATGGATTACGCCGGCTTAGGTAAGGATATTGTTTTGGTGTCAGCTGTAAATAAAATTGAAATCTGGGATAATATAAAATACCAACAGTTCTTTGACTCAATGTCACCAGAGACATTTAGCAATTTAGCAAATGAAGTCATGAATAGGAAAAATGATAAGTTGAATAGTTGATTATGATGTCGAAAGAAAACAGCACCTCTGAAAACGAGGCTTCAACAGAATCGACAAATGGTTATCATATTCCAGTCATGCTTCATGAATGTATAGAAGGATTGAAAATTGTTCCCGATGGCATTTATGTGGATTGCACATTTGGTGGTGGCGGGCATAGTAAAGAAATCCTCAAACATTTAGGTCCAAAAGGAAAGCTATTTGTATTTGATCAGGATGCTGATGCAAGTAGAAATGTTCCCAATGACGACCGTGTTTTTTTTATTCAACAAAACTTCAGGCATTTGCAAAAGTTTTTGAGAGTAAATAAAATTAACGCAGTTGATGGCATCTTAGCTGACCTCGGGGTGTCAAGTCACCAGTTTGATGAGCCAGCACGAGGCTTTTCGATACGATTTGATGCAGACTTGGATATGCGTATGGATAGCAGACAGCCAATAACTGCTGCTAAAATCCTGGAGAGCTATTCAGAGAAACAACTGCATTTGATTTTTGAAAAATATGGAGAAGTAACCAATGCAAAGACACTGGCTAAAACCATTGTTGCGAAAAGAAGTATAGCGCCGATTAAAACAATTAACCAGTTTAAACAAGCTATTCAGCAAATTGTAAAGGGTAACCCTAATAAATATCATGCAAAAGTATTTCAGGCATTACGCATTACCGTTAATGATGAGATGACGTCACTAAAGGAAATGCTTGAACAGTCTATTGGATTGTTAAAGCCAGGAGGAAGAATCGCCATAATAACATTTCATTCTCTGGAAGATAGAATTGTAAAGAATTTTTTCAGAAATGGTTCAATTGAAGAAGTAGAAGCTGATGATGTTTTTGGAACCAGGCCAAATAGTCAATTGGAGATTATATCAAAAAAGCCAATTGTAGCAACAGATCAAGAAACAAAAAGTAATTCAAGGTCAAGAAGCGCAAAGCTTCGGATTGCAGAAAAAAAATAAGCGTTCATTAATGAAACAAGAAAATAAAATAGCTGAGCCATCTTTAAAAGGGAAATCCGATTTCAAGAAATATTTTAATTATCGCACTATAGTTGAAAATATTCCCTTTATTCTTTTTTTATCACTCATAGCAATTGGTTATATATATAATGGACATTATGCGGATAAGTTGATTAGAAAAACAACCGCATCAGAAAAAAATGTAAAGGAATTAGAATACGAATACAAGACGATTAAAAGTGAAGTGATTTATAGGAGTAAGCCCAGTGAAATTGTAAAAGCAGTAGCGCCCTTGGGGCTGAAGGAATTAAAAGAACCTCCAACGATCATTGAGGTTGGTGATTCATCAGAACAAAAATAAAAAGGGTTAAAAATTATTATAAAAAGTAAAAAAACGTTTTTTTTTGGAAATCAAAAAAGACATATTGTGGAGAGTTTATTTATGCTTCTTAGGCATGATACTTTTGGGAGTATTAGTTTTAGGACGAGCATTTTATATTCAAAGAGTTGAAGGAAGCTACTGGAAAAGTATGGGTGATAGTCTTCATTTAAAATACATGCCTATTAATGCGGAGAGAGGTACCATTTATAGTGAAGATGGAAGTATACTCAGTACATCTGTTCCGATTTATGATATCTATGTAGATTTTGGTGCAGGAGGCTTAAGAGAAAAAGGCGGATACAGATTTAAAGACAATGTAGACTCTTTGAGTTTGTGTTTAGCCAATTTATTCCAAGACAAGACACCAGAAGATTATAAAAATCAATTAGAGCTAGCGTATAAAAATACAGAGCGTTATTATCTATTGAAAAGAAAAATATCCTTTGATGATTTAAAAGAATTACGCAGTTTCCCTTTGGTAAGATTAGGCAGAAACAAAAGCGGCTTTATTTATGATATTCGTGATAAAAGAATTAACCCCTATGTATTATTAGCCAATAGAACTATTGGGCTTTCCAGAAAGGATTCATCAAAAAACGTTGGTCTTGAAAAAACTTATGATTATTTATTAAGAGGAACTTCAGGCCAACGATTGATGAGATACACAGCAGGATCTTATATGCCTGTTGAAGGAGCGGAGGTAGACCCAGTCAATGGTAAAGATATCATCACCACATTAGATACTTATATTCAGGATGTTGCAGAAAATGAATTAATGGATATGATGGTGAATAATAAATCTCAACATGGAACTGTTATTGTAATGGAAACTGCAACGGGTAAAATAAAGGCAATAGCTAA
>CALQJK010000189.1:0-4264 GCA_943330875.1 Chitinophaga pinensis | reverse complement strand
TAGCTGTCTACTTTTACTACACGCTTTTTTGCTGCAGCTTTTGCGCTTTGCGCTTTTTGTTGTGCCTTTGCCATTTTTTAATTAAATAGGTGATCTTAAAAATTTACCCGGTTACCCGAGGCTGAACCAACCCTCCTGCCGACTTAAAAAGCTATCCGGCGCTGGTTCAAAAAAATAAGTCGATATTCTTTATTACTCCAATTAAAGAGCATTAATTATTTCGTTACTTTTTTCTTACCTGCAACTGTCTTACGCTTTCCTTTTCTTGTACGACTGTTAGTACGAGTACGTTGACCACGAACAGGCAATCCTTTACGATGGCGCAATCCACGATAACAAGCGATATCAAGCAAACGCTTAATATTCATTTGAGTTTCACTACGTAAAGCTCCTTCCGTTTTGAATTCGTTGTTGATTACATTACGAATAGCGGTTTGTTCGTCATCATTCCACTGGTTTACTTTTTTATTCAAATCTATTCCAGACTTGGTTAAAATGTATTGAGCAGTAGAGCGACCAATACCATAAATATAGGTAAGACCGATTTCTCCTCTTTTGTTCTTTGGTAAATCTATACCGGCAATACGTGCCATAGAAGTGTTTTATTTTTAGTTTTAAAAATTAGTTGATTACCCTTGTTTTTGCTTAAAACGAGGATTCTTTTTGTTGATTACATATAAACGTCCTTTTCTTCTCACGATTTTGCAATCAACGCTGCGTTTTTTAATTGAAGCTCTAACCTTCATCTTTTTTTAGTTTTATCTATTTGATAATTGCTGATTATTCAGCTTGATTTATTTGTATCTAAATATAATTCGACCCCTTGTCAAATCGTATGGACTCATCTCTACACCTACTTTATCCCCTGGAAGAATACGGATATAATGCATCCTCATTTTACCAGAAATAGTAGCCAATATTTCATGGCCATTTTCTAATTTAACCTTGAACATAGCATTGCTCAGCGCCTCTACTATCGAACCATCTTGTTTTATTAATGCTTGCTTAGCCATAAATTTAGGAGCGCGAAGATAGGAGAAATAATTTAATTCCTCAACAAAAATTACTATTTATCTGATTGAATCAGGAAAAAATACTAAAAACCCGCGATTTGTGACGTTATTATTCAATATTGCGTGCCAAAATCACTACAAACGGTAAGTCATTCAAAAATATCTTCGAAAAAATATCCTTTTGCATTGGGAATGGCATACTTACTCCAGAATGGTCACTTCAGTCCTTCTATTCTCCGCCCTTCCAGCAGTAGTATTCATAGTTTTTTTATCCAAAGGCATAGTACTTCCATACCCTTTTGTTACTATCCTCGAAGAATCAACCCCGTGCCCAACTAAATAATCTCTTACCGCATTGGCCCTGTCTTCCGAAAGCTTTAAATTACTTTTTGCATTCCCAACATTATCCGTATGGCCACCAATCTCAATTCGGTCATCTTCTTTTCTTTTCATATACTCTAATAAATCATCCATTACCGGATAGGCAGATTCCTGAAAAGAATATTTACCATTATCAAAATTCAATCCTTCTAAAATAAAATTCTTAGGAGGTTCCAAATAATAAGAAAGAATAAAAGGTGCTTTATAAGAGAAATTTTCTTTTAATGCAGGAATGTCCAACTCTTTATACTGAGTAGAATCGGATGTATTCAATGTATAATATTGATAAACATCACCTGCGGGCAATCTCAACGTAAACTTACCCATTGAATCAGATAATCCCTGGTATTCTTTATGAAAATTCTTGCCCTTGAAAATCATGATCTCGTGAGCTACGGGAACCGACTTGAAATCAAGCATGGTTACTTCAACTTTAGCATCTTTTGGAGAATTGCCATTTGATGTTTGTGCTTGAGTAATCGAAAAAAGGTTTAAGAAAAAACAAATTGCAATGGAGAACTTTACCGATTTCATTTTTTATTATTTTTTATGATGCAATTTATAACTTTTGTTGCATTTGTATGACCATTGTATTTTTCCAGGAAACAAAATCTCCCGCTATTATATGCTTTCTAGCTTCTTTTACCAACCATAAATAAAAAGCCAGATTATGAACACTTGCAATCGTTAATCCTAAAAATTCCTTTGCTTTTAATAAATGTTTCAAATAAGCTTTGGAATAATAAGCGCTCATTTCACAACCAATAGTTTCATCAATCGGAGAGAAATCATTTTCCCATTTTTTATTATCTATATTAATGATGCCATTCGCCGTAAATAGCATCGCATTTCTTCCATTACGGGTAGGCATCACACAATCAAACATATCGATTCCCATTTCTATGCATTCTAAAATATTCCATGGCGTGCCTACTCCCATTAAATAACGTGGTTTATCTTTTGGCAAATGGTCGCAACATAAAGCACAGATTTCATACATTTTATCAATAGGCTCTCCAACACTTAATCCTCCTATGGCATTACCAGTTGCATTTTTACTTGAAATGTGTTCGCAAGATGCCTTACGCAAATCGTGATGAACGCCTCCCTGAACAATTGGAAAAAGATTTTGTGTATAGCCATATTTATCCCCTGTACTATTAAATCTATCAACACAACGATCTAACCAACGGTGAGTTAATTCCATAGATTTTTTTGCATATGCATATTCACTTCCCCCGGGCGGACATTCATCGAATGCCATAATAATATCACCACCAATAATGCGCTGTGTATCCATAACATTTTCGGGCGTGAACAAATGTTTACTCCCATCAATATGCGATTGGAACACCACCCCTTCTTCCGTAATCTTCCTGCTTTTTGCCAATGAAAAAACCTGAAACCCGCCACTGTCTGTTAATATAGGCCTATCCCACCCATTAAATTTATGCAACCCTCCTGCCGCTTCTAAAATTCTCAATCCCGGCCTGAGGTATAAATGATAGGTATTTCCTAAAATAATCTGAGCACCCACTTCTTCTTTTAATTGTTTTTGAGAAACTGCTTTCACACTGCCTACCGTTCCTACAGGCATAAAAATCGGCGTTTCGATTTCACCATGATCTGTAACTATTTTTCCCGCCCTTGCCTTTGAATGAACATCAGTATTTTCCACTGCGAATTTCAACAATGCCATAAAAAAATTAAATTTAATTAGTGCAAATATAAATTTTTAAAAGTGCATACAAGCTATATCCTATTTTTGCAGGAATGAACATCAATTTATTACTTGAACATTGGAAGTTAGTTTTATTTGTATTTTTTTCTGCAATCGCCGGCATCCAAATCTTTTATTACCTCTTCTTTTTTAGCAGATTGGCTTTATATAAAGCAAAAGCCGAATCATCCAGCCAAACCCATCCCGTAAGTGTGGTCATATGTGCAAGAGACGAGGCTGCTAATCTGGCTGATCATCTTCCAGGTGTACTTGTTCAAGATTACCAAACAACGCATGAAGTGATTGTTGTAAATGATAATTCTTATGATGACAGCAAATATTTACTGGAAGAACTTAAAAAATCATTCCGTCAATTACAAGTGATTGAATTAACGCAAGAGGCAAAAATGATTCCAGGGAAAAAGTTCCCATTGGCCGTGGGCATCAAATCCACAAAACACGAAATCGTTTTGTTGACTGATGCAGATTGTATTCCTGCGAGCGAATTCTGGATTCAAAGCATGCAAAGTAGTTACGAAAACGACAATACAGAAATCGTATTGGGCTACAGCCCTTATCACAAAAAGAAAAGCCTACTGAATAAACTCATACGCTGGGAAACATTTCATTCGGCTCTTCAATACTTAAGTTATGCATTGGCAGGAATTCCATACATGGGCGTAGGCAGAAATTTGAGTTATAAAAAAGCGGTTTTCTTCAGACATAAAGGCTTTTCCTCTCATCATAATATTCCTGGAGGAGATGATGATTTGTTTATTAATATGGCCGCGAATAAAAAAAACACTGCCATAAATATTGATCAGGAAGCTTTCACTTTAAGCAAACCAGTCAATACATGGAAACAATGGCTTAATCAAAAAAGAAGACATTATACAACAGGTAAATATTACAAGAAAATTCACAAATTCTTACTGGGAACTTATTCGATGTCACACTTTTTATTTTACCCTTTATTAATAGCAAGCTGTTGGTTTTACAATTGGAAATACGGATTGATTATTTTTGGAGTGCGATTTATTATACAATTCATTGTATACTCTATAACGTTGAAGAAACTCAATGAGAAAGACCTCTTACCTTTGTTTTTACTTTTCGATGTATGGATGTTTTTTTACTACCTGATCTTTGC
>CALQJK010000188.1:0-4269 GCA_943330875.1 Chitinophaga pinensis | reverse complement strand
TAAACCATAGACCGCCTGTATTTATATACCATTGAGGTTGAATCAGGTTTGTCCATTGGAAATCTAATAAAATCGTTTCAAGCATATACTATTTTGTTTTGTGTTTGACCATTCAACTCTTCAACCATTCAACTCTTCAACCATTCAACTCTTCAACCATTCAACTCTTCAACTCTTCAACTCTTCAACTCCCCCTCCCACTTACTAACGGCAGCGGTTGCCAGCGCATTTCCCAATACATTTGTCATACTTCTCCCCATATCACAAAACGTATCGATGGCAAGAACTAATCCTATACCCTCAGGAGGGATACCAAACATACTTCCTGTTGCCAAAACTACTACCAATGAAGCTCTTGGCACTCCGGCAATTCCTTTACTGGTTAACATAAAAACCAACAACATAGCAATTTGGGTGCTTATGCTTCCAGTTATGGCTGTAATATTATAAGCTTGCGCGATAAACATACTGGCAAAAGTCATGTACATCATACTTCCATCCAAATTAAATGAATAACCTAGCGGTAAAGTAAAAGACACTATTTTATTATTACAACCAAAGCGTTCCATCTCTTCTACCAATTTCGGAAAAACAGCTTCGCTGCTTGCTGTATTAAAAGCAATAGCCATTGGATTTGATAACCTTTTCAATAAAACTACCAATCGTTTTTTTAGAATCAGATACCCTACAAACAAAAGAATCATCCACAATACCGCCAACCCTAAATAAAATGACCCTATATAATATGCGTATGTTTTTAAAATCCCCAAGCCTTTCAAAGCTATAACGCCAGACATCGCTCCAAAGACTCCAAGAGGAGCAAGCTTCATCACATAAGAAACCATTTTCAATACCACATGAGTTAAAGAATCTAATGCATTGATAATATTTTCTCCTTTCTTCCCAATTGCTGTAAGAGCTACTCCAAAGAAAATAGAGAAAATCACTAATTGTAAGATTTCATTATTAGCCATTGCTTCAATTACACTCCGTGGAAAAACATGTTCGACAAATTTATCTAAAGAAAATTCTTTTGTTTTGCCCATTAAATCTCTTGCCCCATCCAAATCAGCATTGGCAATATTTACACCGACTCCCGGCTTGGTAATCGTAACTAAAATCAAGCCAAGGGTCAAACTAATCAATGAAGCAGAGATAAACCAAATCATTGCTTTTCCTCCAACTCTGCCAACGGCTTTTAAATCACCCAACTTTGCAATCCCTACAACCAAGGTAGCAAACACCAATGGTGCTATTATCATTTGTACTAATCTCAAAAAAATCGAAGCCAATAATTTTATCTTAGGAGAAAAGTCTTTAATAAATTCAGGAGAAGCATTGATATTAATAATATACCCTACTATTATTCCCAACAGCATTGAGATAACAATATAAGTGGTAAGTCTATTAGGTTTTGATTGTTCAGCAGAATCATTATGCATAAATAAAATATTGGTTTTGCAATATAATTATTAAAAGTTGAATGAACACCCTTGGCAACAAACTTATTAGTTATACTCATACGTTGATAAATGATTTTGTATTTTAAAAATATAATTCACTATTTTCATTTCTATTTATTCAAATAAAAACCAACAACTATGGGATTATTTACAAAAAAACCTATGCATTTACTGATGGAAGAAGCAGGTGATTCAGAAAAAGGACTGAAACGAACACTAAGTTCAGGATCACTTGTAGCGCTTGGCATAGGCGCAATTATTGGAGCAGGATTATTCGTAAGAACAGCTGCTGCGGCTGCTCAAAATGCTGGACCATCTGTAACATTGGGCTTTATTGTTGCTGCCATTGGCTGTGCTTTAGCAGGTCTTTGTTATGCTGAATTATCTTCTTCCATTCCTATATCAGGAAGCGCATACACTTATACTTATGCGACCATGGGTGAATTTTTAGCATGGATAATTGGCTGGGATTTAATTTTGGAATATGCTGTAGGTGCTGCCACTGTTGGTATTGCTTGGAGTGAGTATCTAAATAATTTATTGGTTCATGTATTACATTGGAAACCTATTGCTTATGAATGGTGCCATTCCCCTTTTGAGCATTCCATTGCGGATGCTTCTGGAATCATTCATTCTGGTATCATGAATATTCCTGCCTTAGGAATTGTAACTGCTTTAAGTTTACTACTTATTAAAGGCACACAAGAATCTGCTTTTGTAAACGGCTTAATCGTAATAACAAAAGTTTCTATTGTAATACTCATTATCATTTTAGGATGGGGATTTATTAATAGCAATAATCATATTCCTTACATTCCTGAACCCTCAATTTATACAGACACTCAAGGTATTGATCATCATTTTGGAGGCATCATGGGAATTCTTGGAGCTGCAGGTGTGGTGTTTTTTGCTTTCATTGGATTTGATGCAGTGAGTACTGCTGCACAGGAAACTAAAAATCCTAAAAAAGCAATGCCAATTGGTATACTTGGATCATTGGCAGTTTGTACTGTTTTATACATATTGTTTGCACACGTTCTTACAGGAATGGCACCAGTTGAATTTTTCAGAACTGACGGAAAAGAAGCTTCTGTGGTTGCTGCTATAAATAAATTCATGCCCGGATATGCGTGGCTAGGAAAATTAGTTACCATCGCCATTCTTGCAGGATTCTCCTCTGTAATATTAGTAATGCTTCTTGGACAAAGCCGTGTTTTTTATTCAATGAGTAAAGATGGTTTATTACCTGCTGTTTTCAGTGAAGTTCATCCTAAATATAAAACACCTTACAAAGCCAATTTAATCATATTGATTCTTGTTGGGGCATTTGCTGCTTTTGTTCCTGGAGACATTGTAGGCGATATGACTAGTATCGGAACGCTGTTTGCATTCATATTAGTTTGTGCTGCTGTTATTATTTTAAGAAAAACTAATCCTGATTTACCAAGGCAATTCAAAACACCATTAGTTCCATTAGTTCCAATTTTAGGTATTATTGTATGTGCTGCAATGATATTTGGATTAGGCTGGACAAATTGGTTAAGATTATTTCTCTGGTTGGCCGTTGGAATGATTGTATACTTTGGATATAGCAAAAAGAAGAGCCACTTGAAGGACAAAGATTAACATCAATAATATTTTGACAGGAAAGAGCTTATTTCATATAGTTTGAAATAAGCTCTTTTTATTTTAGAAGGATTTAGCAGAAATTAATTTAATCCAGATTTTGCAGGCTAAACCAACCCTATTACTAGAAAAAAATGCTACAAAGACAAGCCGTTGCTTGATTTTTTAATCTCACCATGGTTCACTATTTTTTCGATCAAAAAATCGGCTGAAACACTCGCATTTATTGCCTATAACCACTATTTCAATTACAAAACCTAGGATTAATTTATATCTATTCAAAAAATAAAAAATCCCAAATGATTAGTCTTGACAATCTTAAAAACAAATCAGAAAAGCGTGTGACATAGAAAACCCACGATCTAAGTCGTGGGCTATCTTAAAAAAATGAATAGTCTTAAAACGGCAAATCATCTATGCCTGAAGTAACAGGTGTATCTGTTTTAGCCATTGGAGTTGATGTAGATTCCGGGTTGCCTACCATTCCTTGATTAGAACTATTAGTTTCATTACTATTAGTTCCTAGTAACTGAACATTTTGAACGCGCATTCTCAATGTTGCAGCGGCAACACCTTCTTTATTGGTATAAGCATCTGCTTCTGGAGAACCTTCTGCGTAAACGGTTCTTCCTTTAGTAAGGTACTGAGCAACAGCAGTTCTGTCTGTCCAATAAGCGCATTCTACCCAAGTAGTCCTGTCTTTTTGATTCCCTTGACTGTCTTTGTAGCGTTCCGTATGCGCCACACTAAAATTGATTACATTTTTGCCATTCACTTCTTTGACAATGCAATCTTTTCCTAAATTCCCGATGATCTGTAATTTAATCATAACTGTGTTTTTTAATTGTTATCGATGTATCTGAAAATATTTTTTTAAAGTTATCATAATATTAATTCTTAGTATAGTTAGTATTGAAACATTTTTGCACAACAAATGAACAATATTAATTTGGTGATTTGATGAATTGAAGGGTTAATTAATTTGAAGCTTTATTGATGTGTAAATTTGACAATTATGGAATAATTAAAACTCTGTAATTCTGATTATCCTCTTATTCCCATATCATCTTAAAATATCTTCATCTTTTCTCTTCATCTTTTCTCTTCATCTTTTCTCTTCATCTTTTCTCTTCATCTTTTCTCTTCATCTTTTCTCTTCATCTTTTCTCGACATCTTTTC
>CALQJK010000187.1:0-4277 GCA_943330875.1 Chitinophaga pinensis | reverse complement strand
GTAACTACGCCAGCCGAGTCAATGAGTGTGAAAGTGTTCCCGAATCCAACAACAAGCAACTTCAACTTACAGGTGTTAACAGCAGGTAAGGAAGAAGTAACAGCAAGAGTATTGGATATCCAGGGCAGATTCATCCAATCGGTGAAGGTTGCACCAAATCAAACTTTGAGCTTAGGTTCAGCGTTGAAAGCGGGTGCCTACTTTATCGAAGTAAGACAAGGGAAGGATGTGAAGACAACGAGAGTGATGAAGTTTTAAACATAACTAGCCGACGGTTTAAACCGTCGGCTATGATAAAATCTTAAACTTTTAAAAGGCCTGCTCCTTAATTGGGGCAGGTTTTTTTAAGTAAGAACTGCCATTTTTTATTTTCATTAAACTAATGTTAACGAAAGCAATCTAAAGCGCTCTTTAAAAGCAATATCTTAATTTGCATATTCTTTATTACAAACAAAATCCAAAAATGAACCTCCTCAGAATTTTCACCATTAGCTTTTTAATTTTATCCCATTCAAATTTAATTGCTCAACAAAATCAAAAACCTAACGTTTTATTTATTGCCATAGACGATTTAAAACCAATATTAGGGTGCTATGGAGATTCATTAGTGAAAACACCTAATATAGATAGGTTAGCGAAAATGGGGACTGTGTTTATGAATAATTATTGTCAACAAGCAGTATGTGGGCCAACCCGGGCAAGTTTAATGACAGGTAAACGTCCCGACTATACGAAGGTCTGGGATTTGAAAACTACCATGCGTGATATGAACCCAGACATTTTATCTATTCCGCAATATTTTGCAAGTCAGGGATATTCGACACAAGGCATCGGAAAGGTCTACGATCCAAGATGTGTAGATAAAGAATTAGATAAGCCATCATGGTCTGTGCCTTACTACAAAACAGATCCTAAATATTATGATACTAAATTGGGGGAACCCGCATTAATGAGATATCAATTGCCTGAAACGAGAGCATTGGTAGATAAATATTTCAAAGAAGCAACAGATCAAGGAATGAAAAAATCTGAAGCCAATGATTATGTATTAAAAAGAATAAGACCTACATCAGAATGTATAGATGTTCCTGATAATGCTTACAACGATGGTGCAAATGCATTACAGGCAAAGGATATTTTAATTAAATTAAACAAAAAAGCAGAGCCCTTCTTTTTTGCAGTAGGATTCGCTAAGCCACACTTGCCTTTTGTATCTCCAAAGAAATATTGGGATTTATATAAAAGAGAAGATATGCCATTGGCGCCATTTCAAGAGAAATCGAAAAATGCTGTTGATGTAGCTTATCATAATGCAGGTGAAATAAGAGCTTATTCAGATATTGCACCTTTGACTTCTTTTTCAGATACAAAGGAATATGGTCTTTCATTACCAATTGACAAACAAAAAGAATTAATTCAAGGGTATTATGCGGCTATTTCTTATACAGATGCTCAAGTCGGTATATTGTTAAATACATTAGATTCTCTTGGCCTTACCAAGAATACTATTATTGTTTTGTGGGGAGATCATGGTTGGCATTTAGGGGATCACAATTTATGGTGTAAGCATACCAATTTTGAACAAGCAACCCATGCGCCATTGATTATTTCTTCTCCAAAAATAAAATCAAATAAAACTACATCTCAGACAGAATTTGTAGATATTTTTCCAACACTTTGTGAGTTGGCTAGTTTGAAAATTCCGGAAAATCTTGATGGCGTTAGTTTGCTGCCGGTTATGAAAAATTCAAAAGCAACTGTTAAAGAATATTCTGTAAGTCAATATCCCAGAAGTGGTGGAGACCCGGAGACAGACAGGTTAGGGTATGCGAGTGCTAAAGTAATGGGATACTCCATAAGAGATGCTCGTTACAGGTATACGGTATGGATGAAAAATAATTTCAGAAGCACTCAGCCTTTTGATCAAAGTTTAATTTTAGGCGAAGAATTGTACGACTATCAGGTAGATCCTTTAGAAAAAGAAAATGTCGTGAATGAAAAAAAATATGAAAAAGAAACTGCTGCAAGGAGAAACGAGATGATCACATTTTTCAAATCACAACAAAAATAAAGTAGCATTAAATTTGCTTTACCATTCAGTTAAGAGTGGTTATTAATTATCGCATATGAATAAAATGATTAGAATAGGTTTTCTTGTCATCATGGCCTTTACAGTATCAAATACTTCTGCTCAAATTACATACAAATGTACAGATACAGCAAAATCCAATAAGTCTAAATCTTGTTGCATGAAATCAGTACCCAGCAGATTTCAACATACACTTTCTTTAAATCAACAGACAAATTTAAATAACAATAATAATCATGAAGGCATGGTTTGGATTCCTTCAGGAGTTTTTTTGATGGGTGGAGATAATGACCAGGCAAGAGCTGATGAATTTCCTAAACATCAGGTAAAGCTTAATGGGTTTTTCATGGATCAAACTGAAGTGACTAATTCGCAATTTGAAAAGTTTGTAGCAGCTACTCATTATATCACCACGGCGGAGAAAAATGTAGATTGGAATGAATTGAAAAAGCAATTACCACCGAATACTCCAAAGCCCGATTCGGAGTTATTAAAAGCGGCTTCATTGACTTTTGTTCCAACACCCGAACCGGTAAATCTTAACGATTACAGTCAATGGTGGCAATGGAAGCACGGGGCTGATTGGAAGCATCCTAATGGGCCGGAATCTAATATCATCGGTAAAGAAAATTATCCAGTAGTTCAGGTGAGTTGGGATGATGCAACCGCCTATTGCAAATGGGCCGGTAAGCAATTGCCAACTGAAGCCGAATGGGAGTATGCTGTTAGAGGTGGTCAGAAAAATACCATTTATAGCTGGGGCAATTCTCCTATAGATTCTGGAGGATATCAATGTAATTATTGGCAAGGTAGTTTTCCCGACAGGAATGACACACTTGATCACTTTTATGGGTCAGCTCCGGTTAAATCTTTTCCTCCCAATAAATATGGGCTTTATGATATGTCCGGAAATGTTTGGGAATGGTGTAATGATTTATATAACAATACTTATTATAAAGAATTTGCAAAAACAAAATTAGGGATAAATCCACTTGGCCCTAAAAAAAGTTATGATCCTGATGAGCCGCTGGTTTCAAAGCGTGTGATGAGAGGTGGTTCATTTTTATGCAATGAATCTTATTGCAGTGGGTATAGAAATTCAAGTAGAATGAAAAGCTCTAATGATACAGGAATGGAGCATGTCGGATTTAGATGCGTTTCCAAATAAATATTTTAAAAAATGAAATTAAATTCGTTCAGTATTATTTTATTGGGATTGTTTTTTTCAGTAAAAATAGTTGCACAGGATATTAATAAAGGGAAATTGATTTATTCAAATGATTTAAGCTATTCAAATGATGTGAAGACTTGGATCATGGAAGGACCCGGTAAAATTGATTTTGTAGACCATGCTCTGCAAATGTATTCTCCAAATGAAGAAGGTCATCATGTTTTTTGGTGCCCTCAGGATTTCCCTAAAAGTTTTGTTGCAGAATGGGATGCACAGAATCTCGAAACAGATGCGGGGTTATGCATTGTTTTTTTTGGGGCAAAAGGGTTAAATGGGGAAAGTGTTTTTGATTCATCTATGCCTAAAAGAACAACGGGTGTATTTACGGATTATACAAAAGGCGCAATGAATTGTTATCATATTTCTTATTATGCCAATGCAAAAGATGACACACATCGCGAGACAGTTAATCTCAGGAAAAACAAAGGATTCAATTTGGTCATGACAGGAGAGAAAGGTATTCCTATTGAATCTTTGCAACTTCATCATTTAAAATTAATCAAAGACATGGGCCATATTGTCATGTATGTTGATGACAGAAAAGTTATAGATTGGCAAGATGATGGCATTAAATATGGTGCGGTTATTGAAGATGGAAAAATTGGCTTTAGGCAAATGAAATGGACAAGGTTTTCCTATAAAAATTTGAAGGTTTGGGATTTCACAAAAAAATAAATGTAATTAAATATTCAAAATGAAAAAATCAGTTTTAAAGTTTAGCCTAGTAATGTTAGGATTGTGTTTTGGTTCCACCATCTTGTTTTCTTTTGAAGAAATCAAGTTAATAAAATCAAAGGCGGGCAATCATGAAGTAGTTTCCCAACAGAAAAATCTAGTTCTAAAAAATAAATCTAAAGTAGATCAATTGTCTTGTAACAAGATGATTTCAAAAAACAACTCATCAAAAAATACAGAAGAAAAAAGACCTGACATCTTATTTTTTCTTGCAGATGACAT
>CALQJK010000186.1:0-4315 GCA_943330875.1 Chitinophaga pinensis | reverse complement strand
CAATTTTAGTTAGGGCTTCTGTACGAAGCATTACATGACTGCTGTTTAAAAGTAGGTAATTCTTTTTGTTTTTAAAAGAGGAGGGGAAATATAAAATATCCAGCGCATGGGTAATATTTTCTAAAGTATTTTGTACATATGCGGCTTCTTCTGCATCCCCTACAATCAAGAGATGATTGGTTTGAGATAAGATTGCTTGGTTGTGAACAGCAGCAAATAAAAACTCAAAGGCACTTCCACAGAGTCCTGATAATAGTAAATGTTGTTGTTTGGACAAAGTAATCCTGTTCGCTATTTGAAAACAGCGGGGATCATTTTTGTAAAAATTCATCAACACATCCAAATTCATTCTCGCCAATATTTTTTTCTACATCTGCCAATGCCACTTAAAAGACATGCAAATATACTCTGCAAATACAAATCTGCATATTAATTCTATAATTTGTATCTTACTAAAAATATATTTTATGGCTTTACAACCCTGGCGAACCGGAATTGTAACAAGAATATTGGATGAGACGGCTGATACCAAAAGATTTTGGATTCAGGTTCCAGAGTTAACTAGTTTTGATTTTTTACCCGGGCAATTCGTAACGCTTGATTTACCCATTCATGAAAAATCCAATAAAAGATGGAGAAGTTATTCAATCGCATCTTCACCAGACGGCACGAATATTTTTGAATTATTGATTGTATTAAATCCACAAGGCCTTGGCACACCGCATTTATTTAACGAAATAAATATTGGTAGCGAGTTGATTCTTCGCGGTCCTCAAGGTGTATTTACCTTGCCTGAAAAATTGGATAAGGATTTGTATTTGATTTGCACAGGTACAGGGATTGCGCCATTTAGAAGTATGGTTCATCATATTCATCAACAACAAATTTCCTATAAAAATATTTTTCTTATTTATGGCTGCAGAACAAAAAGTAATTTGATGTATTTTGATGAGCTAAATAAATTACAACATGAAATGAAAAATTTCCAATACATTCCAACTTTATCAAGAGAAGATTGGGAAGGTAAGAAGGGCTATGTTCATGCTATTTATGAGGAATTATGTAGTACAAAATCCCCTGCATATTTTTATCTCTGTGGTTGGAAAGACATGATTGATGAAGCCAAAAAAAGAATGCTTGAGTTTGGGTATGACAAAAAGGATATTCATATTGAGATTTATGGATAAATTATGGAGCAAGTAGTTTTCGGTAAAAGAAGAGTTCTTGCCATAGAATAATCTATAAATTTGACGCCAAAATTTTCTCAATATTTACAATTTTGTTATTTTGACTACCATAAACATGGATATTTGTTTTGATAATTTGGAAAGAATTTTATCTGCTACCATGATTAGCGGGAAAGTAAAATTGGGCAGTAATTGTTTACGAGAAACTCCACCACTCAGAAGATAGGCCAAAGGGTTGATGTATGTTATACTTTCTATTTTCAAATTTGGAAATTTGCTTTTGAATATCTCCTTGTCTCTTTCAAATACAATCCAGGGAAGCGCTCCATTTGCGTCAGACATTGGTCCTGAGGAAGGGATGGTCCAGCCTCCTTTGGGTTCAAAAGGTTCATGATGAAAATTCTGATAAATGAAACGACCCCAAATTGAATTGGCAGGTTCTATCATAATCATTTTACCGCCATTTGTTAGTACCCTATTTACTTCATTTAAAAACTGCTCACTGTCTGGAATATGATGCATGGTATCAATCATAAAAATTCCACCAATAGTGTTGTCGTCAAACGGCATATTTAATGCCGATAAAGTCATATCATTACTTGGTAAATCAATGATGTCTGTACAGATCACTTTAGGTTCCAATTCTTTTAAAAATCCACCGCCAGAACCGAGTTCAATCATGACATCATTAGGAAGATTTTTTATTTCATTAATAAAAATAGAGTACCAATTCAGGTACAAATTTTTTAAGAATTTTTTCTTCTTGATGATTTGTCCATGCAATATTGTTCTTTCCGGAGAATCTATAGAGTGCTCAATTTTATATTTTAGCATAAATAATTTATGATTTTTTGAAATTGCCTAATACAAGTATTTTTTAATTTTTACGAATGTATATAATTTAATTTATAAAACAGGTCAGACGACCTACAATGAGAATTTTAGGGAACTATTTTAAATTATAGTCGTTCTCGTATATCGCAAATATTTTTTTTATAGCAGAAACAATTGTAGTAGATACCAAGGCTCCTAAAAATGCCATGAAGATATCTTTTTGAGCATCCCAAATATCACCTTGTGTCCCTAAATAAGCATCGCCCTGAGCTTTAAAAAATATATCAGCAACAGCCCATTCCACTAATTCATACAATGCACTGATAGACAAAGTGATTTCAATGGGTAAAATCCAGGCTACCAATTTGGGATATTTTAACCATTTTAGAAATAATTCTCTCATGGGATAAGCCAATAAAAATCCGAAACTAAAATGAACAATTCTATCGTAATGATTTCTTGAAGAGTGCGTATATTCTTTTAACCAATATCCAAAATTATTTTCTGCGTAAGTATATTTTGATCCATAAACATGCAGACATAAATAGATACACATCAGTAAATAACTCAAATCACTGAACTGGTATTTTTTAAAAGTCGTAGCAATAAAAACGAGAAATAATACAGTCAAGGTATTCTCAATCATCCAATTGTTAAGATCTGTGGTACCAATAAATGTATTGATCCAGATTACAGTAAATGACAACAGTAATAGCCAAAGGAGTTTGTTTTTTTTGAAAGGGGTTCTTTCTCCGGATATTGCAATGGTAAAACTCATAATTGCTCTTAAATAAAAATATTTTGGTGCTTAAAACTAGTATCGAATTCTTTTTATCAAATAGATAGTAATTGATAAAAAGAATTAAAAAAGATACTCGATTTGTATCAAATCATTCCTTTTGGCTAATTCATCCCAGCTTCACTTTTATACTTTGTGAAATATACTTTTAAATTGGCTTCACTTTTATATTTTGTAAAAAAGACTTTCCAGTCAGCATCGCTTTTGTATTCCGTCCAAAACCAGATTCCGCTGTATGGCTTTGCTTCACTTTTGTATTTAGTTTCGTACACAATCATGTCTGCTTCACTCTTGTATTGTGTAACATAAATAATTTTGTCTGCCTCAGATTTATAAGACGTCTTGATTACCTTTTGAGCTTTTGCAAAACTGAAAGATAGTAAGAGTATAGAGATAAAAATAATGAGTTTCATGTGAGTCTGTTATTTTACATTATTGCCACATGTCATGCCCTTAAATACTCAACCCCGGTTGGTATGAGCTGGCTCTTATGGGCATTTCATAGTGTTGCTTTTATTTTTGAAAATGATGTTTCTTTTTAAACTCAGTATACAAATTACTATTTTACTCCCAACATGCTTTTGCAACTTTGTTTTTTACCTCGCTGATTGCAATGCGTTCTTGTAACATCGTGTCTCTATATCTGATGGTAACGGTATTGTCTTCTTTGGTTTGATGATCAATTGTTACACAAAAAGGAGTTCCAATAGCATCCATTCTTCTGTAACGTTTTCCGATAGCATCTTTCTCTTCGTAGAAGCAATGGAAATGAGGCTTGCATTCATTCAGTAATGCTGTAGCAATCTCTGGAAGCCCATCTTTCTTTAAGAGTGGAAGTACGGCCAATTTTGTAGGAGCAATCTTTGCAGGTATTTTCAATACGACTCTGCTATCTTCAGTGCCATCTTCTTTTGTCCATTTTTCTTCCTGATAAGCCAATGATATAACTGTTAAGAATAAACGATCTAATCCAACAGAAGTTTCTACAACAAAAGGAGTGTAGTTGCCGTATGGCTTTCCTTCTGCGTTTAAATCGTTATCAAAATATTGAATTTTTTTCTTGCTGTATTTTGCATGCTGGCTCAAATCAAAATCTGTACGGCTATGAATGCCTTCCAATTCTTTCCATCCAAATGGGAATTCAAATTCGATATCTAATGCAGCGTCTGCATAGTGCGCGAGTTTTACGTGGTCATGAAATCTCAGTTTTTCTGCAGGGATTCCGATGCTTTCATGCCATTTCTTCCTTGCATCTTTCCAGTAGTTGTACCATTCCATTTGTGTGCCAGGACGAACAAAGAATTGCATTTCCATTTGTTCAAACTCTCTCATTCTAAAAATAAACTGACGGGCCACAATTTCATTTCGGAAAGCTTTACCTGTTTGTGCAATGCCAAAAGGAATTTTCATTCTTCCTGTTTTTTGGACATTCAAAAAATTTACAAATATTCCCTGAGCAGTTTCTGGTCTTAAATAAATGGTTTCAGCTTCTTCT
>CALQJK010000185.1:0-4329 GCA_943330875.1 Chitinophaga pinensis | reverse complement strand
TTTAGATTCTTTTTGACGTAAATAAATTATACCAATTCAATTACTATTCGATCGGCAGTCAAATGTTTTATTTTAACCTGTAATTCAGATCCAATTTTAATTTCTTCGCTTTGTATTTTTTCCAATAAAGTTTCAGTAATAGCAATCTTACATTCAATATTGCTTTCAGCCAATAGTACAAAAACCCCAAAAGGAGTAATCTTGGAAACAACAGCTCCAATAGCTTCTTCTTTTTTTGATTGTTTTATTGCGGTCAAAAACCCTTTAGTATAATTGTGATTATATAACTCTGCAGATATTTTATCAGGCTTATCCGTATTCATCATTTTGAAACTAACGAGTTTTTCTGTTTCAGAAACTTCAGGAGCAATTTCAAATTTAGATAGGTGTAATGGAAAAAAAAGATAACTATCGATTTCTTTTATGAAGTATTTGTCATCTACGATTTTAATGTATCCCAAGAATTTATTAGTGAGTGCCGCTTTTTCAACAAGCACTTCCAAAGCGTTATTATATTCATAAAGAATATGGTCAGCGAAAAAAACATTAGCAGCTGATTTCTTAATAATAAATTTTACATTATCACCTACGAGAAATCGATGTGCTTTTTTAATGAGTTTAAGTTGCACATATTTTTCTTGTTGTTTATCATCAATAACTGCTTGAATAGATTTGACTTTATTACTGGTCACATATTCAATCGTAGCCTTCTTTCGATCATTATTGATAAAGGTAATTTTTCCTCTAAAATACTTTTCAGACATTTTTTTATTTGGTTGAAGATAAAGGTATAAGTTGATTGATAAATAAGTTAAAAAGAAAAAAAATAATTCTCAGATAACATTAAGATATTACGGGCAATAGAAATAAAATTAGAAGCCGATTTCAATAGCCGGATTCCAAAATAGATTATTGAAATCAACGACCGTGTCATTTTTAATAACAACGCCATCCTTTTTTAATAAATCTTCCATACGTGTTGGCGTAGCGAAGTGATTTTTTCCAGTGAGCATTCCGTTTCTGTTTACAACTCTTTGCGCAGGAATATTTTGCAAAGAACTATGCGAAGCGTTCATTGCCCAACCAACCATTCGCGCACTCATTTTAGTGCCTAAATAATTAGCGATGGCTCCGTAAGATGTTACTCTGCCTTTTGGAATTTGAATCACAACAGCAAAGACGTCGTTAAAAAAAGTATATTCTTTTACTTGCTGTTTTTTTGGATTTCCTTTTGTTTTCTTTGTCATTGTTTCTTTTCAATGAGTTGACTTCGCTTTGGTTCTGGAACAGCTTCATACTGATAAGGGCAATGTTTACAACCATTACCACAACAAAAGCCTTTTTCTAAATGATATTTCTCAGTTAATACAACAAATCCATTTTCATTATAATAAAAATCAGCCCCTTCTTTTAAAATATCATTCATATAAAAAGTTCAAGTTTAATCAGTAGTATGTTCGGTTTCTTTTAATAATAATTGTAACTCATCGTCTTTGTCAATAATTTCTACTGGTAAAGAAAACTTCAAATAAAAAATCTTGTTACTTCCAGCAATATCCAGATTTTCATAATGAGTTTTTATTTTCAATCGTTCATCAACAACAGTTTGTCCGTATACATCACTGCAAGATTCTAATAAAATTAAATTATACATTTTTATTACTTTCAAAGTAAATTGGTATAAGTCAGGCGAGTCTGTTTTCAAATGAATTATTCCCTGTTGTTTCAATACTTTTTTATACAAACGTAAAAATCGAGGGTGTGTTAATCTTTTTTTTGCTCTTGATGTTCTCAATTGAGGATCAGGAAACGTAATCCACATTTCATCAACTTCCTCCTCAGAAAAATAATCAGGAAGCATTTCAATTTGAGTACGAAGAAAGTTTACATTTTTTAGGGGGAATTCCATTGCTTTTTTGGCGCCCATATACATGCGATTTCCTTTTACATCTACACCAATAAAATTATGTTCTGGAAATTGTTGAGCAAGACCAATGGTATATTCTCCTCTTCCACAGGCTAATTCTAATAGGATTGGATTTTTGTTGCCAAAAACATTCTTCCATGTCCCAGCTAATTCCTTTGGATATTCGAATACGTTAGGAAACTCTTTTATTTGAGAAAAGCGTAATAGTTTTTTTTGTCCCATTGTCGCAAAGGTAATAAAACCACTTTTTAGCACATTTTTTTGATTCTAATTTTTATACGAAAAGGAGTTCTGATTTTTTACATCTAAAGTCATCTGTTTTATTAATACAATACCCCAAAAGTGCTTTTATTTAATCATCATGATTTTATTAATCTAACCACAACTAGTTTTTAAAATATGTTTTAAACTATATAATTGCTGATCAATTGAGATTTTATGAAAATCATCAGGATACTGTCGATGTTCCTAATCTCAGATATTTAGTAAACCATGGAATAATATTTTCTAACACAACTTAAATACTATTTGCTCTGCAACTCCTGCAAGTAAGATTACCGGAGGAAATGGATGCTGAAAACAAACAAGTGTTGACGAAGAAATTTGTAAAAGGGGACTAGAGGGCATCTGATGAAATAAGAGTAGTATTGCCTTTTGATTATTATACTTTTGAAGTAATATTGCAATATCGTAATATTACGAATACCCAAACGAAAGGCCCAAGTTTTTTCACTAAAGTTTCTTTAGTTACTCCTTCCTCTTCCTGCGCCCCAGCATTCTAAATAACGTATAGCTTTCTTAGATAAGAAGAAAGAAGATTTATAAATGACTTCTACCGCATTTCAGCCCACCCTGAGCAGCTCTTTCTACAGTTACCCTACGGCTACAACTGGCTAAAAACAAAATGGCAAAGCATAGTACAAGTATTCTTTTCATAATAAATTTTAAATCGGTAATACAATATAATAACCTACTTATTCTTCTTTATCAAATCCAAACCCTTCCGTTTACGACGCTTCGCATAAAAATTTAATTTTTATTAAATTACCATAATTATTTATTAATAAATGCTGACGCTCATCAATCTTTGGACTAGCTATATTACTATTTATAATTGATTAATACAAAACCCATCAAAAATTTTACTGATAATCAATAAGTTATAGGCGTACTATAAAAAAAAGATTCTTTTTTGTTATAAAAAACAATGGATTCCCCCTACCTTCGCCATCCAAAATTAAAATTGTCGCGGGGATAGCTTCGACATCATCTAAAAAAAAGAACAATGAGTAAATTACATTTCACCACTAAACATGCGAACGAGGCTACTGTGCAGCGTAATTGGTACGTTGTAGATGGTACTAATCAAACCGTTGGACGTATGTGCGCAAAAATTGCGTCAGTTCTCCGTGGTAAGAACAAAGCCTATTACACTCCACACGTTGATTGTGGGGATTTTGTTATTGTAATCAATTGCGAAAAGGTAAAGTTTACAGGCAATAAAATGGAAGATAAAGAGTATTTAACCTATAGCGGCTATCCAGGTGGTCAAAAAGGCGAAGCTGCTCAGGATTTATTAAAGCGTCGTCCAGAAGTAGTTGTAGAAAGAGCTATTAAAGGGATGTTGCCTAAAAATCGCCTGGGTCGTAAAATGTACAAAAAAATGTTTGTTTATGCAGGAGCTGCACATCCTCATGGAGCGCAAAAGCCTACAGAATTAACTTTCACAAAAATTAAATAATTCAACTACGTATCTATTAAACGGTACAAAAAAGTATAATAAATGGAAAAGCAAAAAAACGCAGTCGGTCGCAGAAAAGAAGCGGTTACCCGTGTTTTCCTTTCAAAAGGAGACGGAAAAATCACTGTAAACGGCAAAGACTATAAAACTTATTTTCCTCTAGTTTATTTACAGAATCAACTAGAAGCACCTCTTAAAATCGCTGAATCAATTGATAAATTTGATATTGTTATCAATGCAGCTGGCGGTGGTGTAAAGGGTCAGGCGGAAGCAGCAAAACTAGGCATATCAAGAGCATTGCTTGAGGTAAGTGCTGATTATCGCCCATTATTGAAAGCAGCAGGTTTGTTGAAACGCGATCCTCGTTCTGTTGAGCGTAAGAAACCAGGACGTAAGAAAGCAAGAAGAAGCTTCCAGTTCAGCAAGCGTTAATATTTTTTCATTTGATGTTTATGGTTTGATGTAAACAACATCAAACCATAAATACCAAGTACCAAACAACTTTAAAAAATTATAAATGGAAAATACATCATTACAACAGCAACTTCTTGAGGCAGGCGTTCACTTTGGTCACTTAAAGAAAAAGTGGAATCCAAAAATGCTTCCTTATATTTTCGCAGAAAAAAAAGGGATTCATATTATTGACCTTAATAAAACTGTA
>CALQJK010000184.1:0-4332 GCA_943330875.1 Chitinophaga pinensis | reverse complement strand
TTTCCGGAATGTCGTTAATTGCACTGTTTGTTATTTTCTTAAAAAACAGAGGACAACTTGAATATGTAACCGAAGAACATCTACATGATGTTGGTAAATTTATGTTTGCATTTTCTGTATTCTGGACTTATTTATGGTTTTCTCAATACATGCTAATTTGGTATAGCAATCAACCAGAAGAAACAAAATATTTTATAGAAAGAGTTGGTACGGCAGCAAAGCCTGGTCCATACAATGGATTATTTTTTCTGAATCTGATTTTAAATTTCCTTTGTCCACTATTAATACTAATGAAAAGAGGTGTTAAACGCAATTGGACATTGGTTACGGTTATGGCAGTGTTAATCATCTTTGGTCATTGGATAGATTTTTATCAAATGGTAATGCCTGGAACGATGAAGGATCACGCAGAAATGATGCCTTTCGAATTTGGAGTTGCTGCATTTTTTATTGGGTTAATTATGTGGGGTGTTGGAAGGTTTTTAACAAGACACCCATTAACGCCAAAAAATCACCCTTTCCTTAAAGAAAGCATGATTCACCATACATAGAATTAATAATTAAGTATACAATAAAGGATATAAAAAAATAATTTTTACAAATCCATAAAGAGGATTTTAAAAAGAATAAAATTTTTACAAATGAAGGAGTTTTATGTTATTGCCATCGTCGTAATGATTTTTGTAGTGATTTTTCAAATCGCAAAAGCAAGCGAATATGTAAGTGTGCTTAAAGGCGAAGAAAAATCCCGGAAGCAAAATAATAGAATCAATGGTTTCTTGTTGATCTTGTTTTTGATATTCGGCTTGTATGGTGCATGGTATTGCAATGAACTTTATTATAGCAAAACATTATTTCCACAGGGATCAGCTTCTGTTGAAGGTGAAAAAATAGACCTCATGTTATATATAACAATAGGTGTTACGGGCTTGGTTTTTGTGATTACTCAAGTGTTACTATTTTGGTTTGCATTTAAATACCAAGAAAAAGACAATAGAAAAGCATTTTATTTCCCGCACAATACAAAGTTGGAATTATTGTGGACCACAGTGCCAGCGATTTTCTTAACTGTACTTGTTGTATTTGGATTAAAAAACTGGTTCGTGATGACGGGAGATGCACCTAAAGATGCCGTTGTAGTTGAGATTACAGGTCATCAGTTTGCGTGGGATATGCGTTACCCAGGAAAGGATGGTAAATTAGGAAAGAAAAGTTACAAACTTTATAACCAGCCATTAGGAAATACTTTAGCCGTAGATTTTGAAGATCCTGAAAGCTGGGATGATTTACATACAACTGAAATGCATTTACCTGTAAACAGACCAGTCAAATTAGTTATCAATGCAATGGATGTAATTCATGATGTGGGACTATCTCATTTCAGAATGAAAATGGATGCTGTTCCAGGTATACCCACTACAATGTGGTTTACCCCTCAGTATACTACAGAGCAAATGAAAAAAAGAACGAACAATCCCAATTTCGTTTATGAAATAAGTTGTGATCAAATGTGTGGAAAAGGACACTTTTCAATGCGTGGTGTTATTGTTGTAGAAAGTGAAGCTGATTATAACAAATGGTTGGCTACACAAAAACCTGAATATTTCACCTTGTATCCAAATAAAGATCCGGAAAAACAAGTACCCGTAACAGATACTACGGCAGTTGGTACAGCACCTATTGCACAATTGATGCCAAAAAATCCATAATAAAAGCATTCATTATATTTATCAGACTATGAGCACAGCGACATTACACGAGACAGCACATCACGAAGAACATGGAGGCGAACACCATGAACATCACGATACCTTTATTACAAAGTATGTGTTTAGCCAAGACCATAAAACCATTGCCAAACAATTTTTGGTAACAGGGATTATTTGGGCAATTATTGGCGGATTTTTTTCGGTGATATTTCGTCTTCAATTAGGAAATCCAACAGCTACATATCCTTGGCTGGAAGATTTGCTAGGCCATTGGGCAAAGGGCGGTAAACTACAGCCAGAATTTTATTATGCATTAGTAACGATGCACGGAACAATATTGGTCTTCTTTGTACTAACTGCAGGACTAAGTGGAACGTTTGCAAACTTCTTAATTCCACTTCAGATTGGAGCAAGAGATATGGCCTCACCAATGTTGAACATGTTAAGCTATTGGTTCTTTTTCTTGGCTTCTATTGTGATGATGTCTTCTTTGTTTGTACAAACGGGACCTGCTAGTGGCGGATGGACCATTTATCCTCCATTAAGTGCATTAGGCGATGCTTCTTCAGGAAGTAAAATTGGGATGGATTTATGGTTGGTGAGTATGGCACTTTTTGTGGTGTCTTCTTTATTAGGAGGATTAAACTACATCACCACCATCTTAAATTTACGTACGAAAGGAATGAGCATGACGCGTATGCCTTTAACAATATGGTCTTTATTTTTTACGGCTGTATTAGGAGTATTGTCTTTCCCTGTATTATTATCAGGTGCCATATTATTATTGTTTGACAGAAATTTAGGAACAAGCTTCTTCTTGAGTGATATCGTTGTTGCCGGTAAAATTTTACCAAACGAAGGCGGAAGCGCCATTTTATTCCAGCATTTATTCTGGTTCTTAGGTCACCCCGAAGTATATATCATTTTGTTGCCAGCAATGGGAATGTCTTCAGAAATATTATCTGTAAATAGCCGCAAGCCAATCTTTGGTTATATGGCGATGGTAGGATCTTTATTTGCTATTACAATTCTGGCATTTTTGGTTTGGGCGCATCATATGTTTGTAACCGGCTTGAATCCTTTCCTTGGGTCTGTATTCGTTCTGCTTACCTTGCTTATTGCAGTTCCTTCTGCTATCAAAGTGTTTAACTGGTTAACTACTTTATGGAAAGGAAATATCAGATTTACACCAGGAATGCTTTTTGCAATTGGCTTCGTGAGTTTGTTTATCAGTGGTGGTTTAACAGGAATATTCCTTGGTAACTCTGCACTTGATATTCATTTGCATGACACGTATTTTGTAATTGCACATTTCCATATTGTAATGGGTGTTGCGTCTTTCTTCGGAATGTTTGCCGGAGTTTACCATTGGTACCCTAAAATGTTCGGCCGCTATTTAAATAACACGTTGGCTTATATACATTTCTGGGTTACCATCGTTGGTGCATATTTAATTTTCTGGCCAATGCATTATGAAGGACTAGCAGGTATGCCTAGACGTTATTATGATTTTTCTAATTGGGAGTCATTCAAAAATTTTGGTGGATTAAATGAATTCATCAGTATAATAGCATTAATTGTTTTTGCTGTTCAGATTTTGTTTGTAATCAACTTCTTCTACAGTATCTGGAAGGGAAGAAAAGTTACAACACTAAATCCATGGGAAGCAAATACGTTAGAGTGGACTACACCAATTAGACCAGGACACGGAAACTGGCCTGGCGATATTCCAGAAGTACATCGTTGGCCATATGATTATGCTAAAGATGGGAAAGACTTTATTCCGCAAGATGTACCTGTTGGCGCGGACGAAAGCAAACATTAAATTTAACAGTGCAAGAAAAAAAAATTATATCCAATTCAACATCGTTTGTTTTGGCAAGTAAAGTGAAAGATTATTTTTTATTAATCAAATTCACTTTGAGTTTTATGGTGGTGTTTAGTACGGTAATTAGTTATCTTCTGGCACCCAATATCAGATTTGATCTGATGCAAGTTCTTTTACTTTTTGTAGGTGGTATATTGGTTACAGGATCAGCAAATACGATTAACCAGATTCTTGAAAAAGATACGGATGCGATGATGAACCGTACCGCAAGCCGTCCTGTTGCCAGTGGAAGAATGAGCGCAAAAGAAGCTTGGATCTTCGCTGCAATATCTGGTGGAATTGGGCTATTGATCATGTTTTCCTTTAGTAAGGAAGCGGCATGGCTGAGTTTATTAAGTTTGGTTTTATACGGGTTCGTATATACGCCACTTAAAAAAATCAATTCAATTGCTGTTTTGGTTGGTGCGATTCCAGGAGCCTTACCTTGTCTGATTGGTTGGGTAGCCAGTTTTGGCGAAGGAAATGCCAATAACTGGACTGGGGGCTGGATATTATTTGCGATTCAATTTCTTTGGCAATTCCCTCATTTTTGGGCTATTGCCTGGGTCGCTCATAAAGATTACAGTATCGCAGGATTTAAGTTGTTACCCAGTGATAAAGGCCCTACAAAATTCACAGCCCTACAAACTATCATGTATAGCGCGATGATGATTCCCATAGGATTATTGCCGTATATGTATCATATAAGTGGCATCGTGAGTATGTGGATATTATTAGTTTGTAATTTTTTCATGC
>CALQJK010000183.1:0-4372 GCA_943330875.1 Chitinophaga pinensis | reverse complement strand
TTTTCAAAGCTGCCTCTGTGTCCAAAATTCCAGACCTCTATACTTAATTGATTTCTGGCATATTGCTGGTATTGACCTGCGCCCATTGGATTAATAATTTCACCAAAGGTGCTGCTGGTATTATCAAAATCTCTGTCGCCAAAAAGATATGCACCTGTGATATCATAATTTTCTTTTTCTTTATCGTTGAACCTGCTCAGTAACCATTTTAGCTTTAGTCTTTTATTGGGAGTATGAATTAAAGTAGCACCAATAAGACTTGTTTGATACGCATCTTTTTCTTGCCCTTCAAAGTAGACATCTAATCCCAGATTAGCTGTGAATAAAGGAGAAAATACAGAAGATGTTTTTTTGACTGATTCAGGATAGTAACTGAAACGGGTAGATGAAAAAACGCTTAATAATTCCAATTGAAACTTTTCGGAAAACTTATGAGTAACTAGTCCCTGGAAATCAGAAGAGGAGGGAGAATAAATACCAGTTGTGGGCTGATTACGCAATATACTTTGGTTATTTTTATTTCTAATACCAAATAAGTAAGTTGATTTTCCTTTGTTCATACTGCCACCTAACTGTAACCCCTGCTCGAGGAAACTAAAATAAATGCTTCCGTTAAATCGCGTTGGCTTCTTGTATTGGATGTCAAGAACACTGCTCATTTTATCTCCATATTTCGATTGAAATCCTCCAGTATAAAAGTTTACATTTTTTACCATTTCCGGATTAATAAAACTTAATCCTTCTTGTTGTCCGTTACTGACTAAGTAAGGCCTGAAAATTTCAAAGTCATTTATATAAATCAAGTTCTCGTCATAATTTCCGCCTCTTACATTATACTGAGAAGTTAATTCATTGTTGCTGCCTACAATTGTTTTGATAAGCGCTTCAATACCCCCAGTTGTGCTTGGTAATAATATGGCATTTTTTGGATTTATCTTTACCAGACTGTTTTCTTTCCTTTCTTTTTCATCACTGATGACAACAGATTCCATCGATTTTAAAGATGCGGAAAGTTTAATAACAACTGATACTATTTCATTTTTACTTAAATAGAATTCTTTTTGACTGTCATGATAACTAGTATGGCTAAATGATAAAGCAAAAGATTTTTCTGCTTCACATTTTATGATAAAATATCCACTGTCGGAGGAGGTAATTCCTTTTTGTTTTCCCAGTATAACAATACTTACATTGCTGATGGGTTTATCATTTTCATCAATGACAATTCCTTTAACAGTTGCACTATTTTTTTGCGCATTCGTTGAACTACTAAAAAATAGGAACACTAAAAAAATGAGTTGTTTCATAAATAGAAAATAATCCTAAATAGATTTTAATGCCTCAATTGTAGCTATTGGATCTATAGATTTAAAAATTGTATTTCCTGCAACAAGAATATCTGCACCGGCGTTGATAATCGAAGCTGCATTTTCTAAAGTTACTCCGCCATCTACCTCAATTTTTGTATCTAGTTTTTGCTCATCAATCATTGCTCTCAATTCTTTGATTTTATTTATCGTGCTTGGAATAAAAGATTGTCCGCCGAAACCAGGATGAACACTCATCAAACAAACAAGACTAACTTCTTTTAAAATATTTCTTAAAGATTCAATTGGAGTATCTGGATTGATGGCTACTCCTGCATCCATGCCAAGATCTTTAATTTGTTGTATGTTGTTGTGTAAATATTTACAAGTTTCTACATGAACAGTAATATTATTTGCCCCTGCATTTTTAAAAGCGGCTGTATATTTTTCTGGCTCTTCAATCATCAGATGAACATCGCAATACTTTGTTGTGGATTTGCAAATAGCTGCTACAATCATTGGCCCAAAACTTATGTTAGGTACAAATTGTCCATCCATAACATCAAGGTGAAACCAGTCGGCTTTACTTTGATTAAGCATGTCGCAGTCTCTTTCTAAATGTAAAAAATCAGCGGAAAGTAGGGAAGGTGCAATGATGGCCATTTTATTTATTTTATGCAATTTAGTTGTTTAGTTTATCAGTTGATTTGAAGATTGGTTAATTCATTTATTTCGTCGCAACATCTAATCAACTCATTACCTCATCATCAATTCGGCCAGCGCATTTTTCGCTTCCTCATATGCTGCATTATACATTATAGCTTTTTGAAAAGACTCTTTCGCTTTTTCTATATCGTTTATTTTTGCATAGCATTTACCAAGGTAAAAATAGCCTTCGTCAAAACCATTTTGAATAGTAACGGCTTTATTTAAAACCGAGATAGCATCCTTGTATTGCTTCATGTCATACAATGCAATTGCCTTTTCACGATAAGCTTCCATAAACGTGTAATCCAGAGAAATACATTTATCAAAATATATAATTGCTTCAGCATTATTTTTCGAATATGCATCATAAAGCCCTTTGATAAACCATGCTTGTTTTTGATAGATTTGTTTATAATTTTCAAGAAGCGCATCTGCAATGTCCACAGCTTTTTTATTCTTCGTTTCTGCATAGAGGGTAGCGAGCGCTATAGTATCTGTTGTATTGGGTATCAATTGCATTTCTTTTTCAAAGGATTTAATTGATTCAATAGTATCTCCATTCTCAAAGTGCAATACAGCTTTCATGTTCCAAAGTCGGGCATTAGTGCTGTCCTTATTAATATAGTCGTTAATCGTGTTAATGGCAATTTTGTAATTTCCGCTATCTCTATAAAACTGGATTAGATTTTCTTTTAATAAAAAGGAGTCTTGAAATTTATCAATTTTTGATTGAAGAGCGCCCTCGTTGTTATTATTGGGATCTATTTGAACCTCATTTTTCTTTTGGTTGTTGCAACTAGTTACAGTTAACGCGATCAATAAACAAATGCTTGAACTTATTCTTTTCATTAGGATACAAATTTAACGTTTTCCGCCATGGTTCGTACCAGGTACGAACCATGGCGGTGGAAACCCTGAAAGAATTTTCCAAACTGGTATAAATTCAATACTTTTATTATAAAACAGCATCTCAAAAAGTAAATCTATTTTAATATGTCAATAGAAAATCCATTTGAAAATTCAACAGAACTCAGTGTAAAACCGTCCTCCCGATTGAATGTACTCACTATACTAACGATCATTGGAAGTATCATGAGTCTGTTTTCATCTATTTGGGGATATTTTGGCGCTGACAAAAATTACGAACAAATTGAAAAAACGATGAATGCTGCTGATTATAACAATTCACCTGCATTTGTAAAAAGTATGATTAATCAACATACTATGGAACTTGCCCAAAAGTTACTGGAAAATAAAATACCTCTTTTGATTGTTGGCGTAATTGGGTCAATTCTTTGTTTATATGGAGCTTTTGCTATGAGAAAATTAAAAAAAGAGGGCTTTATGCTTTGGTTGATAGGGGAGTTGTTGCCTCTAATGGCTACACTACTTTTTATTGGATTCGGAGCATTTTCGGGGTTTTCTCTATTGGGTTTAGCTTTCCCTGTTCTTTTTATAGTATTGTATGCTACTTGTAGAAAAGAATGGAGTTGACGTTGTATAATTGGGAATTTATATTGATTCGAGGACTTTTCTTGGACGGGGAAGGTTTTGATCTCCGTCAAATTCACAAAACAGATCAGTTAAAAATCCAAAATCATCAATTCCTGTTTCGTAAAATTTTGCTGAAGAATAGTAGTAGCTGATATCATCTTTGGCAAGTTTCCATTTTCCTACTATTGGATTTGAGTGTATATAATCCAATTTTTGCCGTACTACTTTTCTTGAAAACAACTCAATAGCCAAAGAATCTCTTTTCCATATTTGATGTATTTTATTTGAGGCCATAATTTTAAACAGACTACTTATCCCAGATTCTTCAGCGTATACTAATAGCTTCTTAGCTGTATATTTCATAAAACTTGATAGGGGCATTTCCTGGCCATTTCTATCATTTTGTTTCCAAATTAGGTGTATATGGTTTGGCATGAGTACAAAACCATAAATTGTAATAAGCTTGGCATTATGAAAATGTTGTAAAAATTCAATCATCATTTTTTTATTATCATGATCATCCAGAATTGGATACCATTCATGTATAGTTGCTGTCCAGAAATATATCTTATCTAAATCCTGGTATGATTTTCTTTTAAATAACATAGGCTGCAATTTCCGACGCCTTAATTGATACTACAAAGTAAAAACACCCCAATTTGTAGTGAAAATAACGATTTTCTTGCAGTCATTTGCCGTATTTGCCGTGGCACGAACCAGGTACGAACCATAGTATATGTATATTCAAAATAATGGTACGAACCACATTGAATATATAAAAACAACCACATCTGCTAGCTTCATCTACTTGAGACCATCCACAACTAATCGTTCCAAAATAACCAAAATAGTGGTACGAACCA
>CALQJK010000182.1:0-4408 GCA_943330875.1 Chitinophaga pinensis | reverse complement strand
CATAGAGGCAAAAGAAATGAGTCTTCGTATCTAAAAATTATTGCAGAAAAAATTGCGGAAATTAAATCCTGTTCATATGAAGAAGTAGCAAAAATTACTTCCGAAAATGCATTGTCGATATTTTGATGACGATATGGTTTGACGATTTGAAATTTGATGATTTGAAAATTTAAAAAAGATGAAGATTAAAGAATTGTACGAAATTTATTTAAAGCACCCTACTGTACAAACAGATACGCGTAAGTTAAAAAATGGCGACCTTTTTTTTGCATTAAAAGGCGACAATTTTAATGGAAATGAATATGCGAAAAAAGCGCTAGAAGTTGGAGCTGCTTACTGTGTAGTTGATGAGCCTGTAGGATTTGAAGACTCCAGATTAATCAATGTTGACGATGTGTTGGCAACTTTACAATCCTTGGCTAAATTTCACCGAGAACAATTTGATATCCCATTTATTGCTGTCACAGGCAGCAATGGCAAAACCACTACAAAGGAATTAATTCATGTGGTATTGTCAAGTAAATACAAAACATATACCACAGAAGGGAATTTGAATAACCATATCGGCATTCCCTTGACGATTTTAAAAATAAAAAAAGATGCAGCATTTGCGGTAATTGAAATGGGAGCCAATCATCAAAAAGAAATAGAAGAATATTGCGTTTACGCGTTACCGACACATGGCTTGATTACCAATTGTGGCAAAGCTCACTTGGAGGGTTTTGGTGGCGAAGAAGGCGTGAGAAAGGGTAAAGGAGAGTTGTTTGATTATTTAAAAAAGACAAATGGAACTGCTTTTATTTTTAGTGATTACGATTATCTTAAAGAGATGAGCGTGGGAATTAGAAGCGTGGTGACTTATGGCTCTATAGATAAAGAAGCTACCTTGGTTGGCGCAATTTCTACCGATCAACAATTTTTAGAAGTAGTTGTTTCAAAAGGAGCAGAGATAGGTTTAATTAAAACTCAATTAGTTGGTGGATATAACTTGCCTAACATATTGGCTGCTGTTTGTATGGGCAAGGCATTTAATGTTGCTGATGATAGCATCAAACAGGCGTTGGAAAATTACGTTCCTTCGAATAGCCGGTCTCAATTGATTCAAAAAAACTCCAATTCCATTATTATGGATGCTTACAATGCCAATCCGAGTAGCATGAAATTAGCTATTGAAAATTTCGCAAAAATGCCCGGAAAAAATAAGGTGATGTTGCTCGGGGGCATGATGGAATTAGGTGAAGAAAGTGGATTTGAGCATGAACAGCTTATTGCATTGATTAATCAATATCAATGGCAGGATGTTGTTTTGGTAGGAAAACAATTCGATGGATTGCAAGGGGGGCATCATTTTTTCAATACTTCAACTGAAGCCAGAGATTGGTTTGTTTCTCAATCTTACCAGAATGCACAAATATTAGTGAAAGGGTCCCGTAGCATGCAAATGGAAAAAGTATTAGATTGATTTTTTAATGAAAAGCTAAGCCCGTACATTTGCTTCCCGGAATTTATATAATGGAGAGTTGTCCGAGTGGCTGAAGGAGCACGCTTGGAAAGCGTGTATACGGGAAACTGTATCGAGGGTTCGAATCCCTCACTCTCCGCTGAACAAAAATGCTCCAATATTTGGGGCATTTTATTTTGAATATCAATTAGTTAGTGTTTTAGTAAAATCTACGATTGAGAGTATTTAGCACTGGTTATTTATTGTAATTAATTGTAATTGTACACCAGGAGCTTTTATAATTTTTTTAGCTTTTTTTTCTTAATAATAATTTAAAGCTCGCTTTTTATTCGCTGTGATTTAGTTGATTTTACAGATTTTAAGGTGCAAGAATTATTCCCAAAACTTCCTTTGCAATATCCTTTGGCGATGATGCTTCATCATCTCTTAATTTTTGGTTGATGGTATAAATTTTCCTGTTGAATGGTAGCATATGAAAAACTTCTTTATATCTATTAATAATTTGGGTAAGTAAATTTTCAACGTGTATAACATAGTCTAATGTGATTGCTAGTCCTACATGAACATTGTTAGACTGATTTGTCAATATCTTCTTCCTTAGTTCTCCTAGCTTAAAACCCAACCTTGTCAACGTTGCTTGTATTAAAATCAATATGATATTTTACCCTTGCCGTATGCTGCCCGGATGTAGAATAGCTTGATTCAAATTCAGTAATGATTAATTCAATTTTCATTGGAGAATAATTTACATTATAGTATGCAATTTATATCAAAGCTTAACATTTAATCTTAAATTTGAAAATCAAAATATATTATTAGCAAATAAAACTTTTTCTTATGCGAGTACTCGTCTTAATATTTTGTTCTTTTTTATTTTCATGTCAATCTACATTAGATAAACCTTCTGACGATAAAATGAAGTCATGTTTAACAAATGAATTAGCAAACAAAGCAATTGTAGTTAAATATGAACAACAGGATGGATTGTCTAGCGAAAAAGATGGAGTAAAATACTATGAAGGTTATTTTAACGCTGAGATAAAATTTGTAGCTAATTATAACAATCTATACACTGCAGGCAAGAAATACAAAATTGTAAAAGGGATCATTTCATTTATGAAAACTGAAAATGGTTGGAACTGCCAATCATTTGACTTGTCAGCTGCTACTTTAATAAAAATAAAAGATGAGGGTGATAACAATACACATATCACTTCGTCAAACAGTGATTTGCCAACTTCAGTAATAGATTCTTCAAAAGAAATAAATTCTAATAATGTGATAACCCAATATTTATCTAATTATGGACAAGAATATTCTGGGTTTTGTAATGATTCGCCGATAAGAATAAAAATAATATGGAATAAGGACAAAACTATTAATGGCATTTTCTATTTTACTAATAAACAAAATCAATTGTATTTTTTAACTGGTAATAACTATACCGATGGAGTTTTGCAACTAGAATTATTTGCAAATAACAAAAAGGAAGCCATGGGAGAATTTAGAAAATCAGTTGACGCAAATTGTATTAATTGGAATGGAGCACTCACTTCAACAACTTCTAATAACACGTATAATTTCTCAATTAAAAGACCGCGATAATATTTTTAAAGGTGAAGTTCCATATTGTTTTAATTATTTTAGCATTATCTGTAGCATATATTCCGCCAAAAACAGAAACTATTTCTTTTAAACTTGGCAAAAAGAAATGTAATGTTTCATATACGATAAAGCCTGGCCAAGATAAAAACAAGCATTATATTTTTATCGCTTTACACGAAAATGAAAGAAGTTGTATATCTGCCTTTAATAACTTCAATTCGAAAGTGCAGTGTAAACTATTTCAACTTCACCAATCTGGTGAAAGACTAATTAGCTTAGAACTAAATGGGAAAATCATGAAATTTGACCCTAATAGAATATTTTCTGAGAATGGAATAGCCAATTCTTTAGTACTTTATAATAAAAGAGTTGTTGATTCATCAAGTTCGATAGTAATGGCTTTTTCTAAATCAATTCTTGACTTAATCTTACCGAAAAACGAGAAAAATTTAATAGCATTGCATAACAATACGAATAATGAATATTCGATAAAGCAATATGCAAACCTTAAAAACGCCGACTCAATATTTATTAATAATTTTTTGGACCCTGACGATTTCTTCTTAGTAACTAATAAAAATGACTACAAGTTTTTGAAATCAAAAAAACAAAATGTAGTGTTGCAATTCAACAAATCTGAGAATGACGGTTCGCTGTCAAATTATTGTAGAGAAAAAAAAATCAGATATATAAATATTGAAGCTGAAAATGGTCATGTTAGTCAGCAGACAAATATGCTTAACCTTATTAATCAATGTTTATAGCTGAAGGCTTCTAATTGATTAATGTACTCAACATAAAACGTTCAGATTGATTTAAGCCCGAACCCTTTTTATTGTTCCTAATGGTCCAGTAATTGCCTCTAATCTGTTCCTGATTTCATTATTTACCCCACTTAAAAAAGCATTTTTTCTAAAAAAGTCAGCCTTACAAGGTTTTCTTTTTCTAAGGCTATTTCAGGACAAGACAGAGATATGATTTTATAAATTGCCTAAAAAACGAGTAAAATGAATCCTTTACAGCGAATGAGTGAGGGAAAATATTTTTTGTAATGGGAGCGTGTTTTTTTTGTCTATTTGCTGGGGTGGAAAATGATAAAATTTTGAATAATATGTTAGGTGTTTTAAAAGCAGTCTTGGTACAATTGCTTATCTAATGGCTTTTTAACTTTATTGTTGCTAATATCCAACATTAATAAATAATTTGTATATTTGTGGTGGAATATGCCTACATGAACATGTTTATTTACATATTGGCATAACTCAACATTATACATTAATAATACGCTGAACGATGGAAAAAGGAATCAAATATTGGCACGCAATGAGCGACCCTGCATTG
>CALQJK010000181.1:0-4441 GCA_943330875.1 Chitinophaga pinensis | reverse complement strand
TTTTTTGGGGTCACATGTTATAGCCTTTATTATCATTCTCGGTTGGTATCGAGCCGAGCATTATGGCTATTTTATGTGTTAATATAGTTTTTAAAAATAAGTCGCTTGTTGTATCCCTAATTATCCGTTAGGAATTTTAAAAGTGTGCAAATATAATAAGTCGTAGTGACTAAATAAATGATTCGGTGATGAAAAAATATATTTTTAAAAAATTTTTTAGTCCTCCAATAGATGGCGGCTCGACCCCTGCATATTTGTTGTATAAAAAAATAAACTATGCTACTAAACACTCAACATTCGCTGATAATAACAAACTTATATGAAATATCAAGACAACAAAGTTTGCTTAAAGAAGACTTCAAAAACAATAAACGCAAATGGGAAATTGTAGACATTGATACGGAATACTCGGCTATCAAAGAAGCGTATTATTATATGGAAAACAAAAGCAGTAGTCAGTGGAATTATTATAAAAACAAGTCAACTATCAAACCAGAAGATTTTTATACCCTTGATACAGAAATAGAATTGCTTAGTGCTGGAAAATATGGTCATTTTGGTTTGGTCTGGGGATTCGATAAAGAAAGAGAAGTGATAAACCGTTTTAGTTTGTCTGCTGATGGTACGCGTGCTGTAATCATGCAGTTTGAAAAAGATCACAGAAGAATATATCATAGATTTCAGACAAGAAATATTCCCAAAATAAATTTTAAAAATCCGGTACGATTGACCATAATTAAATTAGGCGAGTATTTATATTTTTTGATTAATAAAATAAATGTATACATGGCGCACGAATCACAATTCATAAACGATGGGCCATATTTTGGATATTATATTGAACCGGAATTATCAATCAGAAGTAAATACATTGAAATAACCAAAATTAAAGCAAGCCCAATAGAAGTTGATACAGGATTTAACCAGCTAATCAGATGAGAGGTTTCTAATACTGTTTCAAGCTCTGTTGAAGTAAATCCGTCACTTGCTTTTTTAACGAAGCAGGTTGTATCACCTTACAATACGGCCCCATTGATAAAATGCGATTACACAACTCATGATTAAGGTAAACTGTTATTTCAATCTGAATATTATTAGTGGATTGTTTGATTATTTTCTGAGAAGAATGTAATGGTTCTAGTTGCATCAATTTATGATAAGGATCTTGAACCATTAATACAACTTTACTTGGTTTCCCATCAGCTTCCATAATTCCTACAGAATGCTGCAAAAATAAATCAGGATTAAAATCGCTTCTTAATTTTTGTTTCGTTTTTATGGAATCTAACTTTTTTATCCTGTCTAATGCAAAAGTGAGATAATCTTGCCTCCCCTCTACCCAGCCTATTAAATACCATCTGTTGCGATTTTCTTTGAGTAAATAAGGAATCAATTTATACTCTTTCACTTCATTTTTATAAATGTTTTCGTAGCGAATATTTAATTGCCATCTTGAACGCATCGCCGGATAAATCTCACTAAGCCATTCGTATCCTGTTGTTGCATTACCAGATTCAAATTGGATGTACTTTTCCAAAGTGGTATCATTCACATCCAATTGTAATCCAAAACGTGCATCAATTTTTTCGATGGATTGTTTAAAATCTTTAAAAATAGGCACATCTGCATATTGATACAATACCTTGGCTGCGTATCGTAAAGAATCCCATTCGTTTTCGTTAAGGGCTAATTCTGCAATAGAAAAACCTTCTTCAGCATAAGCATATCCACCTCTTTCTCTGTTATAAACAATAGGCGCATCGTAACCCTCAGGCGCTCTCCTTTTCATGACATTCAAATCCTTTTCAATTGTTGAAGTAGAAATGTCCACATCTAATTTTTCATAACATTTTTGAGCTAAATCTTCAAGAGTGGGGAAAGGTCTTTGACGGTGATTTAAACAACCATCAATAATACGATGACGAGTTACTGCAGATTTATTTTTGGGCATGGGATAAAATATTAAATAATAGTATACGAATGTAGGAATTATTACTTCACATACTTGCTAAAATAATTTATTACAGTCTTCCAATTGGGATAGAGATCGGATGAGAAATGTATCAGCTTCCCTTCAAATCGATCAACTCCATTATGATTTGGTCTGTCGTCTATTAAATAATCGCCTTTGTTTAAATGTTTATGGTGAGATAAAATCAATCGCTTGTAGGCTACTTTTCCCAGATATTTTTTTACCCAGTCTAATTTATCATTCAATGCCGTTGGATTTTCCCAGGGAGAAGTTGACAGTATATAAGTATCAAAATTTTTGGCCAGAAATTCATAAGAGGATATGGCATCTTCTATTGGGTCCATCAATGAAAACACTCCAGGAATTTCATCGGGATCGTTTATATATTTCATGCGCAATTCATTGCTAATCTTATCAAGACCTGATTGAAAATTAACCAATACATTATCCATGTCTACGTAAACGATTTTGTTCATTGTTATTTTTTAGTTTTCAAATTTTAATTTTAATTGAATCCCGTACTTGTAGGTCATATCTAAATGATATTTTAAAGAATCAGGATTAATATAATACTCAGAAAAAGGATCTCTTCCACGATTCCTTTCTTCAATATCTAACGTGTTGTATTTTTCAAGCATACGCATATAATGAGTTACATAAGTTTTTTTAAACCAACTCAAATTTTCAAAAGGGGAAGCAGTAAAATAAATAGCAGGATGGTTATCAGTTTTAAGATACGCTTCTCCATTATTATAAAAAATAGTATCGAGATAATTATAGTCTTGTAAATCAAATTCATTATAGCGCTGCTCATATCTAACCAGCCAGTCTAATAAGAACGGCTCATCTATTGGATTAAAAGTATAGTATTCGTTTTTTATACTTTCAATATCTTTTGCAAAAGAAGCATTTGAAACAATCCCATTAACAATTCCATAAAGGTCATCAAATTCAGTAAAGCTATTATAATCAAGTACATTATACTCCATGGCTATTTCTTCATTCAAAGCATGATATTTGTTTTGCCAATACTCACAATCTTCAAGATTCAAATAAACTTGCTTTTGGGTAAGTAATTCTTCGCAGGCGTTTTTAGCTTTTTGTACGAGTAGTAAAAAATCAATATCTGGAATAAAATCTGCGGCCTCATCATTGGCAATTTCTAAACTGAAAAACCAATTGGTATCAACAGTTTTATCATCTAACTCAAATTCTGTGCAAAAATGTATGTCTGTAAAATCAGCAGCATTCTCTTCAAAAACAAAAGAAATGTAGTTATTGGTATGATTACCAACGAAAGAATATCCTGTGCCATTTTTTATGCAAAATTCTGAATGACAAGATCCTCGGTGAACCGCTAAATGGGTATCATTTTCTTTTTTAAACAAATTAAAAACCTGGTCTAGTTTTTGTAAAAAGATTTCTTTTGTTGCGCCTTGATAGGTCTTATCATCATCAAGCACCAATTCCAGCATATCAATATCCATTGCTGAAAAGTATTTTAAAACGGCTTCTTTTTTTGTCATATTTGAATAAGGATGTTCAGGTAAACAAGACTACGAAACAACTGTTTTCGGTTCATAATTGAACAACTGTTAAGAACTTTTAGCCGATTTTTTATCAACATTTTGTAAATCATTATCGTTCAATCTTTTAATCAATATTAGAAACGCTGTCCTCCATCTATATAAGGAGCAAAAATGTAAAATTATTTATTCCCCCTCCAATTGGTTGAGGAGTGTGGATATAAATTTGAATGATAAAATCAAAAAACATGAGAAATAAAATTTCGCCAGACAAAAAAAGAATCGTTTTAATTGATGATGCCACTATTAAAAAACTTAAAGAGTCAGTCAGGGAAGAAAGCCAGACTATTGTGCATTGTAATTATGTTTCCAAAAGAAAATACATCAATGGAGGATGGGTGAATATTTATCCGACAACATTTTTACAGTCAAATAAAAATAGTGATGTGCTAAAAATGCAACATGCAGAAAACATTCCAATGTCTCCTGATGTTCATGTCTTTTCAAAAGTGGGTGAATTAAAAAGCTTTGTGCTTTATTTTCCTGCTATTCCAAAAGATTGGGATGAATTTAGTTTGGTAGAAAAAACCACAACTGCGGAAGGTTTTGTAGTTAGGAATATCAAGAGAAATAATATTGGCGTTTATGAAATTTATCTTAGTTAATCCCATATTGACTTGTATTAAGACATGCTATATCAATGAAAATCGACAAGAAGTTTTTCCTTAGGAAAGCAATAATATTATTATTACCTATGTAAGATTAATCAATTGTTTTTTTGAGCAAGATGAAGGCGATAAGGCTGATTAAAGCTGCTCCACAAAGGTAGTACCCAACATATTGTAGTCCATATGAAGTTGCTAAATAAGTCGCAATATAAGGTGCTACAGATGCACCTAGGATACCTGCAAAAGTAAAAGTCAGTGAAGATCCAGAGTAGCGT
>CALQJK010000180.1:0-4455 GCA_943330875.1 Chitinophaga pinensis | reverse complement strand
TTAGTAGATTTGATTATGCCTAAACTAGGCGAAAGTATAATGGAAGCCACAATTTTGAGATGGCACAAACAACCAGGCGATAAAGTTGCCATGGATGAAACCATTTTAGATATTGCCACTGATAAAGTAGATAGCGAAGTGCCTTCAACTGCTGAAGGAATTATTGAAGCAATTCTGTATAAAGAAAATGATGTGGTTCCGATTGGAACGGTAATTGCAAAAATAAAAATTGGCGCCCATTCAAATGCCGTTGTACAACAAGCAGCACCAATTGCACCTAAGAAAGAATATGAGGAAGCAAAAGTAGTTGAAGAAATTCCTTATCAACCCATGTCTTCAAATACATCAAACACAAATAATTCCATTCGATTTTATTCACCGCTTGTTTTAAATATTGCTCAAAGCGAAGGCATCAGCATGTCGGAACTGGAAAATATTCCCGGATCAGGACAAGATGGAAGAGTGAGCAAGAAAGATATTTTAATGTACGTTTCAAACAAAAAAACTGTTGCACCAACTTCGATTGCACAACCTGTCTACCAGCAAGAAGTTGCAGTAGTAACAACAACTGTAGAAGTACCTTCAAGCAATCAAACCCCTACTGTTTATCAGGGAAATGTTGAAATTATCGAAATGGATCGTATGCGCAAATTGATTGCGAAGCATATGGTGGACAGCAAGCATACCAGTCCACACGTTACCAGTTTTGCTGAATGTGATGTTACCAATTTAGTATTGTGGAGAGAAAAAGTAAAAAAGGAATTTGAAAAAAGAGAAGGAGAAAAAATCACGTTCACTCCATTGTTTATTGAAGCAATTGTGAAGAGTTTGAAGAAATATCCGCTTTTGAGCAGCTCGCTTGATGGCGATAAAATTATAGTTAAAAAAGATTTGAATATTGGAATGGCTACTGCGCTTCCTTCTGGGAACCTAATCGTTCCCGTTATCAAAAATGCTGATCAATTAAATCTTGTTGGATTAACCAAAAGAGTAAATGGATTAGCAAACGCTGCAAGAACGAACAAATTAAAACCTGATGATACTACAGGCGGAACATTTACACTTACTAACGTAGGAACTTTCGGCAGTATTATGGGAACGCCGATCATCAACCAGCCGCAGGTAGCTATTATGGCTGTGGGCGCTATCAAGAAAAGGCCCATGGTTATTGAAACACCACAAGGTGACACTATCGGTATCCGTCACATGATGTATATTTCACTAAGCTACGATCATAGAATTATTGATGGCGGCTTAGGTTCTACTTTCCTGAATTCTGTAAGTAAAGAGCTGGAGAATTTTGATCCGGAAAGGACATTTTAATAAAGGTATAGCCGCAAAGAACAGGAGAAAAGGAGTTTACACAGAGAGTATCTTTTTAAAAAATATTTTGTTAGCATTGAAAATACAATAGATTTAACTTTAATCCCCTTATTTGAATCAACCATTCAACCATTCAACCATTCAACCATTCAACCAATCAACTAACCCGGTTGTGCTGTAAATCTCAAATACGGCTTAATCTCTTTAAACCCTTTAGGAAATTTTTCATTGGCTTCTTCATTACTTAATACCGGCGAAATAATACAATCCTCACCATTTTGCCAATTTGCAGGAGTGACTACATTATATTGAGCTGTTAATTGCAAACTATCAATCACTCTCAATAATTCATTGAAATTCCTTCCTGTAGATGCAGGATAGGTGATCATCAGTTTTATTTTTTTATCCGGACCAATGATGAATATTGATCTAACGGTATGGGTTAAACTAGCATTAGGATGAATCATATCATACAATGCACTCACTTTTTTTTCAGGATCTGCAATTATGGGGAAATCTACAATCGTATTTTGGGTTTCGTTGATATCCTTGATCCAATCCAGATGATGCTCAACATTATCTACACTTATTGCAATAATCTTCACCTTTCTTTTTTCGAATTCAATTTTCAACTTAGAAGCAGCACCTAATTCTGTGGTGCAAACTGGTGTATAATCTGCTGGGTGAGAAAATAAAATAGCCCAATCATCTCCTATCCATTCGTGAAAATTAATTTCGCCTACGGTTGTAGAAGCAGTAAAATCCGGGGCTTCATCACCCAATCTTAAACTACTCATTTAATAAGATTTTAAAACTGATTTATAAACAGAATCTTTTTGAGCACTTGTGAATTTATAATTGTAATTCAGTAATGCTCCTTCCCAATCTCCGTAACCAGGATTAGGAAGAACGATAAATCTATTTCCGAAATCATGTATAGAAAGTTCTGTATTAGTATTTCTGTCTGCTGGAGATTTTTTATCAAACAAGCTGCTAAAATCGCCTAAATTATCACCGACCAACATCATTATTTCGTGAGTAGATGAAACTTGTTGTCTTCTTGTTTCTTTACTTGAGGTAGTTGACTTTAAAAACAAATGCGCTTCATCAGCATTCGGAAAATTGTATTTGCGAAGATTCGCTAAAGTAGATTGCATCTCTTGCTCTGATCTGTTGGTAATATAAAATACTTCTATCCCTTTTGAAGCTGCATATTTAAAAAAAGCCGGAGCTCCGGGAACCGTATCTGCATTCGATTTCAGCGACCATTCATACCAGGCCTGAGGATCGTATCCATTTCCAAGAAGTGCCTGGTGAACAGCATTGGGACTATTATCCAAAACGGTCTCATCAATATCAGTGATAATAGCTTTAGGCATTGATGTCTTTGCCTGATATTGATCCACTCTGATTGCAGCAATGTTGTAGGCTTGAAAACACAAGGCTTTATATTCTGCAGCTTTCTGTTGATACAATGCAGTAAATAATTTTCCGTCTACTACCATTGAATGATTAGCTGAGGTATTTTCTTTTATTGTTTTAGTTGTTACACATGATGTAAACAAAACACATCCATACAAAACATATTTTTTCATGACATTATTTTTAGCGTAAAAAAACTATTCCCCACTTCCCTTTTCTCCAATGAACCACTGTTCTTTATTTTTAAAGAGCACATTGAATGTGGTTAGCGTTCCATAAATTCTGGTGATGTATTGTTGCAGATTCACCTTATCCTCATCACTTAATAATTTGTGGGCATTGATTTGTTGTTCCATCACCCTTAATCTATCTCGCAGCATGACAATTTTGTGAAAGAAAATATCTACAGGAATTTCTTTTGGCTTTTGCGTCTTATCTGCGGGTTGCAATAACATCGTACCACCTTTCCATCGATCACCCAAGGGAACGAGCTCACTAACTTCCCCCCACATTCTTAATATTTTCAATAACGATTTTTCTACATCAGAAATAGTCTCTACTTCAACGGTAACATTCTCCGGAATAATTTCATCCAACATGGTATCCGTTTTTTCTACTTCTTTAATACCGACATTAATAAAAGAAATAAGATACGTGGCATAGCGAACGCCAACTATCACGCCAGGTCCATGATGGGTATGCTCTAAGCGGGTTCCTACTCCAAGATTTAATTGATCCATGCTTATGAAGTTTAAAAGTTTGCAATTATGATACAATTAGTGATTTAACATTATTCTCCATTCAAGATTCTGACAAATGAAGCGCGGTCCATTTGCCCAATAAAATTCCCTGCCTCTTTTCCATTACGATACAATTTAAAAAAAGGGATCTCGTCAATTTTTAATTTTTCTGCCAGACTTTTATTTTCATCAATATTGATTCTGATGATGGTTGCTTTACCCTCATATTCTTTTGTTAGTTTTTCTAACAGCGGAACCATTTTCATACAAGGACCACACCATGGCGCATAAAAATCGATTAAGACTACATTGGAACTTTTGGTTAATGCGTCATATGCTTCTGTAGAAATCTTATCTATGGCTAATTCATGAGTGGGAGTAGTTATCGGAAAATCATTTTTTTTCCATGCCATTATTCCACCTTTCAATTCATACACCATATTGAATCCGCTTTTACGCATATTTCCAACCGCTGATGCACTTCTGCCTCCAGACAAACAATAAACAAAATACGTCTTTTTTACATCCAACTTTTTGATATTGGATTCAAATTGATCATCGTTATAATTGATATTAATGGCATTTGGTAGGGATCCATCTGCAAACTCATCGGGAGTTCTTACATCAAGGATTACAGCCCCAGGAGTTGACTGTATTTTATCCTGAAATGCAGCTGCTGAAAGTTTTTCTTTGGATTGTGATTGACAAGAGGATGTAATTGCCAGCATCAATAAGATGACGATATATTTCATAGTTTTATTTTTTTGTGAAAATAAGCTATTACGCTTACCTCCTTATATTATTTACAATTATTTAATCCGCTTGGTTTCCGTTTCAATACCAGTCTTTCTGTTTCTGGACCCCATGATCTGCTTACTGCCAAACCTCCAATTAAACGAAACGCGAAGGGTTCTACTCTCCCATTCTCCACCACCATCAACATTTACTCCGCCGAAATTATTATTCGCAT
>CALQJK010000179.1:0-4458 GCA_943330875.1 Chitinophaga pinensis | reverse complement strand
GCATTAAACCTCGCTAACTCAACCACACCCGAGTTTTTGATGGAATTCTATTCGCAAATCATTAACTTCGCCCCTCAATTTTTTACGGAATTTATTCAGTCAGCAATAGCTTATGGCAGTCAAATACAAGGAATACCAGCATTTAAATTTACCCGAAATCGGCAGTGAAATTCTCGCTAAATGGGAAGCAGAGCAAGCTTTTGAAAAAAGTATTGCGATTCGTGAAGGCAATAAACCCTTTGTATTTTATGAAGGTCCGCCAAGTGCCAATGGTATGCCTGGCATTCACCATGTTATTTCAAGAACGCTAAAGGATATGGTTTGCAGATACAAAACCATGCAAGGTTTTCAGGTAAAAAGAAAAGGTGGTTGGGATACACACGGACTGCCTGTAGAATTGGGCGTTGAAAAGCAATTGGGCATTACAAAAGAAGATATTGGAAAGAAAATATCTGTTGAAGATTACAATAAGAAATGTCGTGAAGTGGTCATGCAATTCAAAGACAAATGGGATGATATTACTCAAAAAATGGGCTATTGGGTAGATCTCAAAAAGCCTTATGTAACTTTTGAAAATAATTATATTGAAACTTTATGGTGGTGCCTCAGTGAATTACATAAGAAAGGATATCTCTACGAAAGCGTAAGTATACAACCTTATTCACCTGCTGCCGGTACAGGACTTTCTTCTCATGAATTGAACCAGCCTGGTACTTATAAAGATGTAAAAGATACCAGTGCTGTTGTGATGTTTAAAGTAATTCCTTCAACTTTACCTGCTGATTTTAAAAAAGCACTTGGAGAAAATGCTGATGAGGAATGTTATCTGATGGCCTGGACGACTACTCCATGGACCTTGCCCTCAAACTTAGGATTGACGGTTGGTCCAGAGATTGAGTATGTACTTGTAAAAACTTTTAATCCTTATACCTCTTTACCCATTAAAGTAATTCTGGCAAAAGCTTTGGTTGGAAAATATTTTAAAGCGGAAGCAGAAAACACTCCATTTGAAGCATATAAAGAAGGAGATAAAATCATTCCATGGGAAATACTTTCCTCTTTCAAAGGAAAAGAAATGGAAGGTACCGGTTACGAACAACTGCTGCCTTATGAAGCCAATACTCTAGATAAAATAAAGGAAGAAACTCCTGATGCGAAACCATTCATCGTTATCACGGGCGACTTTGTAACTACTGAAGATGGAACTGGTATAGTGCATACTGCGCCTGCATTTGGTGCTGATGATTACAAAGTAGGAAAGAAAAACAATTTGGGGATTTTAACGCTTGTAGATAAACAAGGAAAGTTTATTGATGGCGTCGGAGAATTTAGCGGTCGTTATGTAAAAAATTATAAAGACGAGGTGGATTATGCAGATGTAAATATTGATATTTCTGTAAAACTAAAGAAAGAAAATCGTGCGTTTAAAGTAGAGAAATATGAACACAGTTATCCGCATTGCTGGCGCACCGATAAGCCTATCATTTATTATCCTTTAGATGCCTGGTTTATCAAAACTACCGCAGTGAAAGACAGGATGATTGAGTTGAACAAAACCATCAACTGGAAGCCTGCAAGTACAGGAACAGGGCGCTTCGGCAACTGGCTGGAAAATATGGTGGACTGGAACCTTAGCCGTAGCCGTTATTGGGGAACACCCTTACCGATTTGGAGAACTGAAGATGGCACTGAAAATAAATGTATCGGCTCTGTCGAAGAGTTAAAAAACGAATTAAAAAAATCACATGATGCGGGATTGTGGAAGCCTGCCGACAATCAATCAACAGAAGCATACATCAATCACCTTACTGCTGATTTACACAAACCTTTTGTAGATAACATTATTCTGGTAAGTGAGTCGTGCAAGCCAATGAACAGAATCCCAGACTTGATAGATGTATGGTTTGACAGTGGCGCCATGCCATACGCACAGTGGCATTTCCCCTTTGAAAATAAAGAAACCTTCAAAGAGAATTTTCCTGCCGATTTTATTGCTGAAGGAGTGGATCAAACGCGCGGATGGTTTTATACTTTACATGCACTTGGTGTGTTGCTTTTTGACAGCGTGGCTTACAAAACGGTGGTAAGTAATGGACTGGTTTTAGATAAATCAGGAAATAAGATGAGTAAGCGTTTGGGCAATGTAGTTGACCCTTTCGAAACGATTGGTAAATATGGAGCAGATGCTACGCGTTGGTATTTGATTACAAATGCATCTCCATGGGATAGTTTGAAATTTGATGAAGAAGGAATCAAGGAAGTACAAAGAAAGTTTTTTGGCACTTTATATAATACCTACCAGTTTTTTGCACTTTATGCAAATGTGGATGGGTTTACTTTCAGCGAAAATAAAATCCCCTTACAAGAAAGACCTGAAATTGATCAATGGATTATTTCCGCGTTGAATACGCTAGTGAAAACTGTTGAGGAAAATTTCGATGCTTATGAACCTACTCAAGCCGGAAGGGCGATTGAAGATTTTGTTGATGCACAATTGAGCAATTGGTACGTTCGCTTATGCCGTCGTCGTTTTTGGAAAGGAGAATATGAACATGATAAAAAATGTGCTTATCAAACTTTATACGAATGTTTGGAAACCTTAAGCAAATTGATTGCCCCTATTGCACCATTTTTTGGAGAATGGCTTTACAATAACCTCAATTCGGTAACGCAGCGATTTGAAATTACTTCTGTACATCACACTTTATTTCCAGTTGCGGAAACCAGTTACATTAATACAGCTTTAGAAAAAAGAATGTTGTTGGCTCAGGAAGCTTCGTCTTTAATATTATCTATCAGAAAGAAAGTGAATATCAAAGTAAGGCAGCCTTTGCAAAAAGTGTTCATCCCTGCTCTTGATAGCGAAATGGTGAAAAACATCCAATTGATAGAAGATATTATCAAAACTGAAACAAATATCAAAGAAGTAGAAATTTTAGATGCGAATAACGACTTCATTCGAAAGAAAGCAAAAGCCAATTTTAAAACATTAGGTAAAAAATTAGGCCCTAAAATGAAATGGGCGGCCAATGAAATAGAAAAATTTGATAATGCTTTGATAGAAAAAGTACTTCAAGGAGAGTATCTCTTAAACAAGGAATTGGTAGAAGATGGGGAAGATCCTATAATAATTACCTCCGAAGACCTGGAAATTATTACGGATAGCATCCCTGGTTTTGAGATTGCAAGTAAGGGTTTTTTGACTGTTGCATTGGACATTACCATCTCACAAGTGCTTCAAAATGAAGGAAATGCGAGGGAATTTGTCAACCGAATTCAGAATATTAGAAAGGAAAACAGCTACGAACTGACCGACAGAATTATTGTGACAATTGCAGAAAATGCTGAGCTGCAATCATCTTTAATGGAATTTAATGACTATATTTGCCGCGAAATTCTCGCTGATTCGCTCGAGTTCACTCCTGCATTAAACAGCGGAATTGCTATTGAGGTAAACGATGTTCCCTTGATGGTAAATGTTAACCAAAAAAGCAATTAGTTATGGCAACCAAAAAACCAAAAGTGAAATCGGCAGCCAAAAAACCAGCTCCAGTTAAAGCAAAGTCAACTAAAAAAGTTGCTCCTGCTAAGAAAACTGCTAAACCGGTAAAGAAAATCGTTAAGCCCGTCAAAAAAGTGGTAGCGCCAAAAAAAGTGGCTAAACCCGTAAAAAAAATCGTTAAGCCCGTTAAAAAGGTTGTAGCACCTAAAAAAGTGGCCAAACCCGTTAAAAAAATCGTTAAGCCCGTTAAAAAGGTTGTAGCGCCTAAAAAAGTTGTAGCGCCCGTTAAAAAAATAGTGCAGGTCAAAAAGATCATTATTCCAGTTAAAAAAGTGGCCCCCACTAAAAAAGTCGAGATAAAAAAACCAATGGTTGAAATTAAAAAGGCTGAGGTAAAAAAGCCTGTAGTCGCTAAAATAGTAGAAGCGCCAAAAAAAGCTATCGCTGCAAAACATCCAAAAGATATCAAAATTACTCCGGCAAAGCCAGTAGTACTTCCAAAAATAAATACCAAAACTTCCAGACAATATCAGCCTGATTTCATGAAGTCGGTACTCGATTCGAAAAAGAATGATCCAGGTGCTCCTTCTTTAAGATATTCAGATGTTGAACTTCAGGAATTTAAAGAATTGATACAACGTAAGCTTGAAACAGCTAGAAAAGAATTAAACTATTTACAAGGTTTAATTACCCGCAAAGACGAAACAGGCGGTGATGAAAGTGAAAACAGGTATATGACCATGGAAGATGGAAGTCTGAGCATGGAAAGAGAACAATTAAGTCAAATGGCCAGTCGTCAGATTTCTTTTATTGACCATCTGGAAAAAGCGCTAATGCGTATTGAAAATAAAACCTACGGCATCTGCAGGGTTACAGGCAGACTTATCGATAAAGCTAGATTAAGAGCAGTTCCTCATGCTACATTGAGCATAGAAGCTAAAATGGGAATTGTGAAG
>CALQJK010000178.1:0-4472 GCA_943330875.1 Chitinophaga pinensis | reverse complement strand
GCAGGGGCTTCATCAGCAAGCTGGGATTCAGAAAGCCATGAATTAGCCGTTAGTTATGCAGAAGAAAAATCATCAAGCGTGAAAATTCAGGAAGCTATCACTAAAGTTGGTTATGATACACAAGATTTTACTGCAGATGATAAAGTGTATGATGAACTACCAGGATGTTGTCAATACGACCGTAAGCCAATGGCTCCTGCGATGCCTGAAACTAAGCCGCAGTAATGAAAAAAATACTTTCGGTTTTGCTCTTATTTATGGGTATTGCTGCTCAAAGTCAAATTAATAAAATTACGATTCAGGCAAGTGGGCTTACTTGCAGTATGTGCAGCAATTCCATAAATAAAGCTTTAAAATCAATAGCGTATGTGGATAAAGTTGTTGCCAATATTAAGAACTCAAGTTTCGAAATAACCTTCAAGCCTATCGCTCCTATTAGTTTTGACCAGCTGAAGAAAAAGGTAGAAGCTGCCGGATTCTTTGTTGCCAAATTTGAAGTTTCCATTGTTTTCAAGAATGTAGTCGTTTCTAAAGATGCACATATTGAATGGGATGGAACGATGTATCATTTTTTAGATACAGGCGACAGGGTATTGAATGAAGAAACTACCTTTCGTGTTCTTGATAAAGGATTTGTTTCTGCAAAAGAATTTAAGCGCAATTCAAAGTTGACCAGCATGGAATGTTATCAAACAGGAGTAATGGGAAAATGCTGTGACTTGAAAAACAAATCTGCAGGTGTCAGAATTTATCATGTAACTATTTAATCAATCATTGAGGGTGCAATCATTTCTTCGGAATTTGGTTGTACCCTTTTTTATATCTTCCTCTTGAAAAAAGTAATTTTCTTTCTGATATTTCCAATAATCTTTCCTTGCATTTCGAAAGCACAGGAATTGTTCGCTTACACAGAGCCAGCCAGTAATATGGCCAGTAAAGCTATTGGACTGAGACTTAGTAATTATATAATGCGAGATGATGTTTCAAGTAATTACAGCCTTTATGTCAATCCTGAAATCATGGTTGGATTATCCAAGAAGATCATGCTTCATGGAGAAATGTTTATTTCAAATCAACATAAAAATTTCCTGTCAGAAGGAGGTGCATTTTATATGAAATATCGGTTTTACAGTAATGATGATATTCATAGCCATTTCAGAATGGCCTTGTATGGTCGCTATGCAAGTAACAATAGTGAGTTGCGACAGCCTGCAATTGATTTAAATGGACGCCACTCAGGATATGAGCTTGGATTTATTGCCACAAAATTAATTAATAAGGTGGCCCTGTCGTCAACAATATCTTTTGTTGAAGCAATGAATAATACAAATGGTCATGATTTCATTTCGATAGAAAATAGTGGCAAAGAGGCTATTAATTATGGCGTATCAATTGGTAAATTATTTTTGCCTAAAGAGTATATCAATTACAATCAAATTAATGTAAATGGGATGATGGAATTGCTCTGTCAATCTAATTTGCATTCCCATAAGACATTCGTAGATATTGCTCCTGTTGTACAGTTTGTTTTATTTAGTAAAATGAGAATTGATCTTGGCTATAGATTTTCTTTGGTGAATGATCTTTTTCGTAGCGCTTCGAATGGAGGATTGTTGAGAGTGGAGTATAATTTTTTCAATGTATTTTGAGGAGAAGGTTGAAGAAGGTTGAATGTTGTTGAATGTTGTTGAAATCAACCAATTAACTAATCAACCAATCAACTATTCTGCAAGTCCTTTTCAAAATAAGCGATAGTACCACCAACCCAATTTTTATTTTCATTATACCTGGTGCCAATCATTTTTCCTTTGCTTAGTCTGGCGAGGTTGTGAATGGCAATAGGTCTTTCCCATCCATTTTTCCAGAAATAAAATAATCTTATTTCTGCTTTTGCTGGCTCATCGGGGGTTTCAATAATCGGAGCGTAGTTTACTTTCTTTTGTAAGATCCAGTTTTCCGGGTCTTTAATTTTCAGCATATCTTCTTCCTTGACATCAATAATTACACCTAATCCAGCGTAAGAGAAAAGTGGCTTTAATACATAATCCTCTAATGGCAAAGGCATTTTGACTTCGTTTAAAAAGTAAGTTTCCGGAATATACTGATGCTGTAAAAATGGTAAAGTGAATTTGCTTATTCTGTAAAACCAATTAGAATGTGGTATCCATGTTACATCATACTGCTGTTTTAAATCAATGACGTCTTTCAGATCGTGTTGTTTTAAATCGTCAAAAACAATCCTGTTGAATATTCTTTTAATCAGTATTTTATTTCCTTCTTCTATGTAGAATAATTGTGCTCCCTCAGCTTTTATTTTAGTGAAGCAAATTGTTTTTATGCCAAGCATCTTCTCCATGCATTTGAAGTCGATTTTTGTTTTTTGCTTATCGGGATAAATTTCCAGTAAGATTACATTTTCAATTTTCTCCTCTCCAATAATAATATCTTTTAGTACTTGTAAATAGCTTTCTTTATTATAACCATTCAGGAAGGAATCGTAATAAGGAGGGACTACATGATGTAGCCGCGTCACATCGTCAAGGCAAATTTGAAACCCAAACAAAGAAGGGAAACCCTGCATTTCTATGAGTTGTGGCGCTATTTCGTTGTGTTTATCTTTACAAATACCAAAATCGAATACAATCATTTGAGGATGTTCATCTTCGCCTGGCAGATTATTGTTTTCAGGGATGCTTCGCTCTGTTATTGTTTTGAAATCTTTATCTAAAATAAAGTCAATGATATGCTCGCAGGTGTCGAGCATATTATTTTTGAAATCTTTCTCTATGAAAATAGGGGTCTCCGCAATGCTGAAATCAATGTCACTTTTGCATGATTCCTTGATGGTACGGATAATATTAAAATAGTATTTTGTTGAAAACTGTTGATTGAAATTTTTTCTGAGTGACTTTTGCATTTGACAACTACTGTTTAATGAATATTTTAAAAGTCCTTAGTTGAGCGGTTTAAAAAATCAGGAATAACCTTGCTATAAGTCAGCATGATTTTATCGGGATCATTCAATTGTCCCATCATCGATTTCCATTTTTGTTCGCCATGATTCTCTATGATTATTTTTTTCTTTTCTACAGATAGCAAGTATTGCAGCATGCCTTTCACATCGCCTTCCGGATGGAATTGTGTCCCAATCATGTATTCGTTGAATCTGATTGCCATAATGGCTCTTTCCAGATTAACATGAGGGCGGTCTTTTTCAATGGCTAAAACAGTCGCCCCTGAGTCATGCATTTTTTTATAATCCGGATTTATAACTTGATAATCCCTGTTGTCAACTACATAGAATGGATCTGGGAGTCCTTTGAAAATATCGTCGTTGATTTCATTATTTACAAAGTGAACAGGAAAGATGCCAAAAGAAGTACTCTTTCTTTTTTTTACTTCAGCAATTCCAAAAAATCTACAGGCTAATTGAAAAGAGTGGCAAATGAAAAATACATTTTTCTTGAACTTGTTATTTTTATCTTTATTAAAATCAATGACAGCCGCAATCCAATTGAAATATAATTCTTCCCAATTACTCCCGTCATCTTCTATAGGGCTCCCTGGCCCTCCACTTGAAATATAAATATCATAATCGAGATTAGGAATTTGGTTGGATGCTCTGACTTCAAATTCATCAAGGGTGATATCGAAATTATTTGTTTTGCCAAAATTGTCGATTTGTTCACGTAAGCAACGCATCCCTTGATTTTCGGTACCCTTGTACAAATCCAATATGGCAATTCTAAGTGCTCTTCTCATTATTTAAAATAGGGAGCTAAAATAGCATATTTCTTCGAAGAGACGGTTTAAATACTTTATTAGTTGCAATTCCAATAATATGATGCTTCACGCCTTGTTCATTTAGTAAAAATATCAATTCGCCAATTGTTTTATTATCTTTACGGCCTATTTATGAAGACAAAAACTATAAAGAAAGACAAGGTTAATATCATCACGCTGGGATGCAGCAAGAATATGGTTGATAGCGAAGTTTTGAGTGGTCAATTGATTGCTAATGATATTAATACCATTCATGAAAATGAAAAGCGTGATCACAATATTGTGATTATAAACACCTGTGGTTTTATTGAAAAGGCAAAAGAAGAAAGTATTAATACTATTCTCGAAAATGTAGCCTTGAAAAAATTGGGGAAACTCGATAAAGTATTTGTTACAGGATGTTTAAGTGAAAGGTATAAATCAAATCTCGAAAAAGAAATTCCTGAAGTAGATGCTTATTTCGGAACTATGGAATTGCCCATGATATTAAAAAGGTTTGAGGCGGATTATAAAGGAGAATTAATAGGAGAGCGTTTATTGATTACACCTCAACATTACGCGTACATGAAGATTAGTGAAGGGTGTAATCGCACTTGTTCATTTTGTGCTATTCCATTGATGCGTGGACAACATGTAAGCAGATCAATAGAGTCGATCGTAAACGAGGCTAAAACTTTGGTGCAACGTGG
>CALQJK010000177.1:0-4485 GCA_943330875.1 Chitinophaga pinensis | reverse complement strand
ATTCAAGGAATCTGCCGTTTTTCTTTCTGTATCAATTCTCCCAATCATATCTGTATTCAAATCAACAGAAGTTTTTTCTAATGGAAATATTGGATTATCGGAATAGTATTCACTTCCCCACAAACCTTTTTCTTCCCCACTAAAGGCCATGAATACTATCGTTCTTCTGGGCCCTTTTCCTTCTTGTTTTGCTTTTGCAAATGCTGTAGCCATTTGTAATACAGTCACTGTCCCACTTCCATCATCATCAGCTCCATTATAAATCACGCCATTCTGTATACCTAAATGATCATAATGTGCCGTAAGAAAAACGTATTCATCTTTTTTGTCTGAACCTTCTATCACACCAAGAACATTTGAAGCATTTACAACTTCAGCGTATTTTTTATAACTGTATGCAATCGCTATTTTTTTGTAAAGTGAAATACTGTTTAATAATTCTTTTCTTTTTGCAACGGATAGTATTAGTTCAAAGTCTGCACCAATTATTTTCATTGCGTAATCATGACTGATGTAAACAAAGTTTACTCTATTGCTTTCGTCTATGGCTGTAGGGTAGTAAAGACTAGTTTTTTTACTTCTTTTAATGGTTTGTGAATTGAAGCTGGCTTGAGCAGGGTCAATGATTAAAGCTCCAACAGCCCCTTTCGTTTTAGCTATTTCTAATTTTGTTATCAGCCCTGTTCCGCCATCAGACCATAGGGAAGCGCTGCCGTCTGAGGAGATGAAATATTTCCCTTTTTGCTGAGGCTCTCCTTTAAAAAACACTACTACTTTTCCTTTGACATCATGGTTTTCATAATCGCTATATAGGTCATCTTCAATTCCATATCCAACAAAAACAAGTTCATCATTTTTAAACGATGTGGTCTCATTAGAACTTACCGGTGAAATGAAGTCAATTCCCCAAACAGCTTCTTCATTAGCTGCGGAAAAAGATACCTGTTGAATAGAATCTTGTTTTATGGGAAAGAATTGCTGGTATCCATTAAGGGAAGGAGCTTGTTGAAGACCTATAGATTTGAAATGCTTTTCTATGTATGCCGCTGCTTTTCTTTGGCCTGCCGTTCCTGTTTCTCTTCCTTCCATTGCATCACTTGCAATAACAGAAAGATGCTTTTTTAATTCAGCAGCTGAAACAATGGAAGCGTATGTAGCAGCAGGGTTAACTTGTCCTATAACAATTGATTGTATAAAAATAATAAGAGTAAGCGAAAGTATTTTTCTCATGATTTTAAAATTGCGTTTATATGTTATCGTTATCAACAAGAAATTTTATCAACTCTGTTTTGATGTCGACCACCTTCAAAGGAAGTTTCCATAAATACAGCGACTAATTCTTCAGCATCTGATTCGCTTATAAATCTTGCAGGCAAACAAATAATATTGGCGTCATTGTGTTGTCTTGCTAAAACTGCCACTTCTTTTGTCCAACACAAAGCAGCTCTTACCCCTTGATGTTTATTAGCAGCAATAGCTACACCATTGGCACTGCCACAAATCAAAATGCCAAAAGAAGCTTCTTGGTTCTCTACTGCTGTTGCTACTGGATGTGCATAATCAGGATAATCTACAGATGCATTGCTATGTGTGCCAAAGTCTTTGCAGATTAAATTTTTACTGGCGAGGAACGATTTTAATTGCTCTTTGTATTCAAAACCAGCGTGGTCGGAGCCAATCGCGATGGGCTTTGTTAAGTCAAGTGTATTCATGATAAAGTCAAAATTAAAAAGTGAAAAATTAAAAATAGACTCAAACAACAAACAAAAACAAATTCCCCAATCAGTCACTCAGCAAATCAACCTCTCAACTAATCTACTATTAAACTGTCTTCCAACCCTTAACTCCATTCCTTCTCTTTCTGTTCATTTTCTTTATCAACTCTTGCTGCAATGATGACGCTGATTTCATAAAGCAATAATAACGGAACTGCAACAATAATCTGACTTGTCCAATCTGGAGATGGGGTGATAATTGCTGCCACAATTAAAATAATTACGAAGGCATACTTGCGATATTTTCTTAAGAATGCACTAGTAATCAACCCTATTTTTGCCAACACGTATGCTAAGATCGGTAGTTCAAAGGATAAACCACATCCTAAAATAATATCATTAAGTGTATCGATGTAATCATCTAAAGTAGGCATGTATTTGTACGCGCCTTTTGTTCCCAGGGTGAAATTGGCCAAGAAATTAAAGGTGAAAGGAGCCAATAAAAAATACCCGAAAATTGCGCCTAGAAAGAAACAAAGGGAAACCCAAAAAATACTACCTCGAGAATATTTTAATTCCTTTGGCGATAAAGCCGGCTTAATAAATTTCCATAACTCCCAAAATAAATAAGGAAACGCCACAATCAATCCACCAATCATGGCAATAGAAATTGCAGACATAAAAGGGCCGCTGATGGTATTTCCCTGCAACTGAATATTAACAGGAGGCATACAAAGCGCATCTCCTAATTTTAAATAATGACTGAGATTACACAGCCCACGGTAAGTAATAAAATCTGATTCAGCAGGAGCGAAAATAATGTGATCAAATATCCAGTCTATTTTCATAAACAATGTAATGGCAATTACCAACCACACTATTACAGATCTCGTAATATGCCATCTCAAAGCCTCCAAATGATCAATAAAACTCATTTCGGACTTGTTGTCAAGTCCGTCTCTTTTGAAAAATGATCTTCTGTTGTTTGCCTTTTCCAATGAAATATTTTATTGTTGTGTAGTCAATTTTTCTGCATTTTCTGCAAATTGTAAAGCCTCAATAAACTCTTGTACTTCACCATTCAAAACGCTATCGAGATTGTAAACGGTAAGACCAATTCTATGATCGGTAACTCTTCCCTGTGGATAATTGTAGGTGCGAATTTTTGCACTTCGGTCACCTGTACTCACGAGACTTTTTCTTTTATGTGAAATAGCTTCTTCCGCTTTTCGTACTTCCTCATCATATAATTTAGTACGAAGCATGTCCATTGCTTTTTCTCTGTTGCCCAACTGGCTTCTTTCTGTTTGACAAACCACCACTATGCCCGTAGGCTTATGCGTTAGGAAAACTTTGGTTTCTACTTTATTTACATTTTGTCCTCCTGCACCACCACTTCTTGCAGTTTCCATTTTTACATCACTCTCTTTCAATTCGAAATCTACTTCTTCAGCTTCCGGCATTACGGCTACAGTTGCGGCACTTGTATGTACTCTTCCACTGGCTTCGGTATCGGGTACACGCTGCACACGATGAACACCGCTTTCGAATTTCAATGTCCCATATACATCATCTCCCACAACTTCTACCTGCACCTCTTTGTAGCCTCCAACAGTACCTTCACTTTCACTCAATACACTTGTTTTCCATCCTTTCTTTTCACAATATTTTAAATACATCCTGAGCAAATTACCTGCAAATAAAGAAGCTTCATCACCACCGGTACCAGCCCTGATTTCCAGAATGGCATTTTTTTCATCGTAAGGATCTTTTGGAATAAGCATATTGCGAATTTCCTTTTCAATCAAGTCTTTCTTTTCTTCCATTAAAGGCAATTCATCTTTTGCCATTTCTCTCATCTCATCATCTTCGCCATTTAAAACCTCTTTATTAAAACCAATATCATCCAGCAATTTTACATAAGCATTTCTTACATCAACAATTTTACCCAGACTCCTGTACTCTTTACTCATTGCGCTGAATTTCTTATTGTCTCTTACAATCTCAGGATTCGTAAGCGCAACGCCCAGATTATCAAATTTTGCCTTTATCGCATCAAGTTTATCTAACATATCGTAATTTTATAATCCTCAAGTGATAACTTATTTATTAAGCTCAACTTGTTATTCATTTCTTTGATGGAGAAAAAAATTGGATTCCTCCATCAAAGCGTGCAAATTTACATGATATCAACCAATCATTTTGTATAGAAAATTATCAGCACCTCAAATTTTTAATGGCTATGAGATTTTGCCAGCCGGAAACGTGCTTATTCTTGATCATAAAGGTGCCATAATCGACATTGTGAATAAAATTGATGCCGGTGATGATATTCAATGGCAGGAAGGCATTTTATCTCCAGGGTTTATTAATGCTCATTGTCATCTTGAGCTTTCTCACTTGAAGGGCATTATTCCAAAACATACCGGTCTGGTTGATTTTGTAATGAAAATTGTTGACAGTAGAAAATCCAGCGAGTCAGCAATTTTTGAAGCCATTGAAAATGCAGAAGCAGAGATGAAAAAAAATGGCATTGTTGCAGTGGGTGATATCTGCAATACAAACCATACCATCACTCAAAAAAGTAAGAAAAATCTTTATTATCATAATTTTCTTGAGGCCAGTGGATTTCCAAAAAATGCCGCAACACCACGCTTTTCAATTATTGAAAACTTGTACCATCAATTTGCAGAAAAACTTGAACATCATTCTATCGTTCCACATGCGCCTTATTCCGTATCAACAGACTTGCTGGAAAAAATCACTCATT
>CALQJK010000176.1:0-4506 GCA_943330875.1 Chitinophaga pinensis | reverse complement strand
ATGATTTAATACCATCTACTGATGTAAGAAAACAATGTTGGGTAGCACCCGGGACTGGATCTGATCCTTACTTTGATTATACTCAAGTTAAACATCAACTTCCTGATCCAAGTTCTTGGGCTGCAGATTATTTATACATGAGAGCTTCTGAAATGTATCTTATTGAAGCTGAGGCATTAGCTCGTCAAGGACAAGATGCTCCAGCAAGAGTAGTTCTTGAGTCAATGCTTGTGACTACAGGAAGAGATCCTAATTATTCTGCAAGTGCATTCAGCGGTCAGGATTTAATTGTTGAGATATTAAATCAAAGAAGAATTGAATTATGGGGAGAAGGCTTTTCTTTAATAGATATCAAACGTTTGGGTCAAGGATTAAATCGCCTAAGTGGTCCAGAAAACCATGGTGCTCCTAATTACAACCCTATAGTGTATACTACTAGCCCACTTGAGCCAAGATTTTTGATGAGAATACCTCAAAGAGAACTGGATGCAAATTCTAGTATGACTGCAAACGACCAAAATCCATAATACAAATAATTTTTAAGCGCTAATAAATAATAGTATGAAAAAAAATATCAACCTCAAATTTATCTGGATTTTTGTTGCAGTTATTTCAACCTTAATGGCTTGTAAAAAAAATAATGTTGCAGTAGACCAGAGTATTACACCTCCTGCATTTGCAAGATTCAACACGGCAGATTCAATAGGAACGTATTATATAAAGGCTACCCAAGAGCCATACAAATTGCCAATTGCGATTACAACTGTTTCTAATCAAGACAGAACTGTTCAATTTACTTATGAATCACTTACTGCTGTAAATGGTGTTCAATTTGATGGACCAGCTTCAATAACAATTCCTGCTGGACAAGTTATTGATACACTTTCAATAACAGGATTATATGCAGGGTATAATGGTTCAAGAATTGATACTGTAAAAGTTTTAATTAGCAGTGATGATATTCCTGCAAGTTATTACAGACCATATTTTTACATTATTATGCGAAAAGATTGTCCTGTAGTGTTAGCCGATTTGGAAGGAGATTATTCAAATACTACAGAAAATTCTCCATGGATTGGAGATTATACTTATACTGCTCCAACTACTGCAACCATAACTCAACTAACAGCTACAACTGCTACCTTAGTAGTTTCGAATGTTTACGACTATGGTTGGCCAGATGTAACTTATACAATGGATTGGACTGATGCATTAAATAAAAAAGTTAAGGTTGTTGCTCAATCTGGACTTGCTGATGGTGGTGGGGATGTAACTGATCTTAGACCTTTCGGTGGTAATGCGAATCTTGGAACATTTTCTAGTTGTGATGGAACAATTACTTTAAAAATGCAAGCACGTGTTAATGGCGGAGCTTGGTATACCACTCCATATATTGTTTATATGGTGAGATAATAAAAACGGATAATAGTATATCTCAACTAAAAAGAAAATTATATTATAAATAGGGGCTGAATTTCAGCCCCTATTTCTTTTTACATACACTTCTTCTCTTCTGTTCATCTCTATTTGAGCTATAAGAATTTCTATAATACCAATTTTTTTAATTAATCATGAATGAAGGAATTCATGATTAATTTACTTTTCTTCTTAGAATTTAATTTGTTTGATAAAATCTATTAATCACGAATAGAATAAAGTCCATTTTTATTTTCTTAGCATTTATTACTACAATAAATGCAGGGACCAAACAAACATATCTAAGTGTGCTTTGAAAACAACAAAAGTGAGTGAGTTCCCAATATTTTTTCGGTCGAATGGGCTATGTTGTTAAGTTAAAAAATGATGAAACCAACTTTATTGAAGCTATTGTGTAGGAAGCAAAATTTTATCATAGATTTTATGAGTATAAGAAAAAAAGAATGCAAGTGGTTTTCTGTTAGTCTTGTCAAAACATCAAAACCTGTTAGTGATATCGTTGCTTCACAAGGAGTGTAGATAAAAGGTGCCAATGATGTATTTATTACAGTATCAAAAATTCATCATAGCGCGACGGCAGTACTTGTAAATAATATCGTTAGATTATACTTATATAAATTCAGTATGTTTTTTATTTAATAATAGCTACTACTTACCATGGTTCGTACCAGGTACGTACCAAAAGTAAAAAGCAAACAATTCTTTTATATTAGGCGCACGGCCTGTATTTGCTAATAAATGTGGTTCGTACCAGGTTCGTACCATTGCGAAGGTATTAGCTCTGGTAGCCAATTGCCATTAGTATCTCTATATTCAAAGGTCCCTTCGTGGTCAACATGGTTCGTACCAGGTTCGTACCACGTCAATGCAGCGGTATATTAATTTTATACGATGTTAATAAATGTGGTTCGTACCAGGTTCGTACCATGGCGAAGTGGCGAAGCGAAGGTAATTTTGCTTTTTCCGTATAATTTTTTGGTTAAATAACTGAGAAAAGAAAATAGGTACAATTATGCTTTTTATATTCTATGATTATGAAAAGGGAATAGTCAACAAGATTACGGATTTAATTAAAAGGCTCCATTCGATTCTTACTTAAGCAATGCAAGTAGGACTGATCTTCATAGTTGTAAAGATTACAAATTACTTCCCACACCTAGACTAATGTAGATCTATTTATTTAAAAAAATGTTTACAGAATATAAAATAACGGATTATTACTCTTTTTATTTAGAAAGTAAAAGGCCATAACAAATTTTATGTTTTGTTATGGCCTTTTACTAAGTGAAGGAGTTCTTTTAATTACCCTTCAATACTTTCGCTGAATACTTTATACTATTATCAGCCGATTGAATTCTGATAAAATAGATACCATTTGCATTTCTCAATAAATCAATTTCAGTTACCAATGTTGTTAATTTTTGCAACAAAATCTTTTTACCAGCCGCGTCATAAATACTTAATTGCACATTCCTTGATAGAATATCGTCCATTTTAAATGCATTTAAGTTTACTTTAAATATTCTGTTTGTTGGATTTGGAGATATAACAGAAATAGATGGAAGAGTTAAATGAAGTGTAATAGTTGAATCACAACCTGCAGCATTTAATGTTTGGAAAGTATACGTACCACTATAATTATAGGTCGTTCCATTCCAAGTGTAGGAATACGAACTTGTATCAATCGTGATGGAACTGCTTGTAGCTTTTTTGATAGTCAAATTTAAGGTTACCATAGAGTCGCAACCTACAGCATTAGTACCTATCCAAGTTTTCATTCCTGATGTGCTGTAAGTAATTCCATGCCAATTATAAGTTTCACAAATGGAAACAGGTGGCTCTGTTGATGAGGTTGCTTTTTTAATTGTCAGGTTTAATGTAACCACAGAATCGCAACCAACGGCATTTATTCCAGTCCATGTAGGGATATTAGTAGAAGCATAATAAGTAGTTCCATGCCAAGTGAAGGAGTCACATGCGGACGCTACCTGTGTAAATGATGTTGGTTGTTTAATAATCAAATTCAACGTAGCAGAGCTGTCACATCCTGCTGCGTTAACCAGTAATGCAGTTTGTGAGCCTGCGTTGTTGAAAGTCAAACTATTCCAAACGAAAGGAAGTTCATTCGGACATTTACCCATATTGGTTATACTGCTTGTAGCTTTTTTGATAGTCAAATTTAAGGTTACAATAGAATCGCAACCTGCTGTATTAATGCCTGTCCAAGTTTTAGTTCCTGACGTGGTATAAATATTTCCATGCCAGCTATAAGTTTCACAAATGGAAACAGGTGGTTCTGTTGATGATGTTGTTGCTTTAATGTTTAGATCTAAACTTACAACAGAGTCACAACCCACAGCGTTAGTGCCTATCCAAGTTTTGGTTCCTGATGTGCTGTAAGTAATTCCATGCCATGAATACGAGCTACAAACAGATACCGGTGATTCGGTTGATGAGGAAGGCAATTTAATCGTTAAATTTAATGTAACTACTGAATCACAACCTGCTGCATTCACCCCTGTCCATATTGGAGAATTGGTAGAATTAGTGTATGTATTGCCATGCCATATGTAAGAGCTGCATGAGGATACAACTTGTGTAAATGAAGTCGGCTGTTTAATTGTCAAATCCAATATAGCTGTTGAGTCACAACCGGCAGCGTTAGTTCCTGTCCAGGACTTTGCACCACTTGTGCTGTAAGTAATTCCATTCCATGAATAGGAACTACATACAGATACAGCTGTATTCGAAATTGTTGGTTGTTTAATCGTCAAATTTAGTGTAGCGATAGAGTCACAACCGGCAGCGTTAGTTCCTGTCCAGGACTTTGCACCACTTGTGGTGTATGTACTTCCATTCCATGAGTAGGAACTACATGTAGCATTAGCAGCGGTAGAAGAAGAAGTTGCTTTGATGGTTAAATGCAACGTATCTGTACTACAGCCATTCGCGAAAGTATACGTCCCATTTGTTGTGTATGTTGTTCCTTTCCAGAGATAAGAAGTACAATTGGAAATGGTTGATCCTGTATTTAAAATCGGATTGATGGTTAAATTTAAGGTAACTGTT
>CALQJK010000175.1:0-4509 GCA_943330875.1 Chitinophaga pinensis | reverse complement strand
TCGAAGCCAATTTTTAATTCTGATTCAATATGATTTTTGGTAGACAATCTGATTTCTGATATTTCTCCTTCCGACAAAATATTTTCCTCTTTTAACCAGTTCTCGTAATTTTTGATAGGGTCTTTTTTCTCCCATTCTTCGAATAAATGTTTGGGTACATATTTTACGCCGCTTGCTTCTTCGTGTCCGCGCATGCGAAAAGTCATACATTCTATCAAATATGGTTTTTGATTGTTGATGCAATATTCTCTAACGCCTTTTATCGTTTCATACACTTCTAAAATATTATTACCATCAATTTGTATGCCTTCGATACCATAACCAACAGCTTTATCAACCAGATTTTTACAGCGATATTGTTCACTTGTAGGCGTACTTAATCCATATCCATTGTTTTCAATAATAAAGATTACCGGCAAATCCCATACAGCTGCAACATTTAAGGCTTCGTGAAAATCTCCTTCGCTTGTTCCACCGTCACCAGTAAACGCAAGTGATACTTTTGATTCTTTTTTAAGTTTATGGGCAAGTGCTACTCCATCAGCAATAGCCATTTGTGGTCCAAGATGAGAGATCATTCCGCAAACATGGTGTTCGGCACTACCAAAATGAAAGCTTCTTTCTCTTCCTTTACTATATCCATCTTTATTACCTTGCCATTGTTTGAATAATTTACTCAGGGGCATTTGACGAGAAGTAAATACACCAAGATTTCGGTGAAGTGGCATAATCCATTCGTCCATATCAAGCGCTTTCGTTGCGCCTACGGCAATCGCTTCCTGACCAATTCCGCTAAACCATTTGGATATTTTTCCCTGGCGCAATAACACCAACATTTTTTCCTCAATCATGCGAGGATATAAAATTGATTTGTATAAATCAATTAACTGGTCGTTGGTGAATCCTTTTTTAGAAAATTGCATGGGCGAATTTCTTGATAATTGGTGATATGACAAAAGAAAGGTTATTTTCTTGTTTAAAGGAGAGGTTTTTCTTTTTTATACATTAGCCCACCGTTTAAATGGTGGGCTAGCTAACAAATGATATTTCATCAATACACCACCAACTCCCAAAACTTCTCCGGACGCAAATATTTATTCGCTAATTCCAATAAAGTATCCGCATTAACCATTTTTATTTCTTTTATAGAATCATAAAAATAATCTTCGTCCAAATTATTTAAAATAATATTTTTCCATTTGGCCATAATTTGAAAAGGACCATCAAGATCACCCAATATTCCGCCAATCATATAATTGCGTACCAACAATAATTCATCTTCTGGTATTTTTTCTTCCCTCAATCGCTTCATTTCTTTATACACTTCTTCTATGGTTGCTTCTGATACGTCTTTGCCGGCTTCTGTACTAATCAGCCATGCAGATTCTGTCATGTGGTTCTGGATATAACTATATATCCCATAAGTATATCCTTTTTCTTCTCTAATATTACTCATTAACCTGGAGCCAAAAAAACCTCCGAATACGGTATTTAAAACCATCGCTTTTTTAAAATCTGGATGAAGACGATTAGGAAAAGGTGTGGCTATTCTGATAGCGCCTTGCACAGCATTTACATCATTTTGAATACGGTGTTTTTTTTCTGCTGATGGCTTCATTTTTATTTGAGGCAATACTGCAGCTTGCTGATTTACTTTTAATTTTCCAAAGGCATCGTTTAATTTTTTATTTAAATCATTCGAAAAATTTCCAGCAATAAAAATGACGCAATTCCCTTTTAAATAATACTCTTCGTAAAACTTTTTACATGCTTCTATTGAAAGGGCAGCAATGTCATCTGGATGGGTATAGGTTCCATATGGATGGTCTTTTCCATAAATATAACTATCAATCAAACGACCTGCTACAAACTCTGCTTTTTGTAAATTAACTGCCAATCTTTGTTTGGAGTTTTGTTGATATATCTCCAATTCTTGTTGAGGAAAAATAGCATCGGTCAACATCTCCTGTACAACGGGTAATAACTTGTCAATATGCTTGGACAAAGTATGAAGTGTAACTGTTGCCGTTTCGTTATAACAGGCCCTACTGCAATAACCTCCATAATATTCAAACGCTTCATTAATTTGAAGAGCAGACTTGGTGCTTGTTCCGTTTTTTAATAAAAAATTGGTTGCTGCGGCTATGCCTTTCTGTTGTTCGAAAGAATTTCCTGCGTAAAAAACAAGTTCCAATTGTATCACTTCCTGAGCGCCTGCATTAACACTATAAACCTGAATCCCATTGTCTAATGTATACGTTTCGTATGGCTTCAATGTTAAGGTATAATCAACAGCGTCTTTTATCCTTGGGGCTATTTTTCTGTTCATTTTTTTTAATTGTTGGCTAAATAATACATTGTGCTGCAGTTGTTTTCATCAAAAATAATCCTGCATTGTTCTTTAATTTGTTCTGCGGTAACGTCTTTATATTTTGCCAATTCTGTGTTAATCAAATTCGCATCTCCCAATAATTCATACATCGCAATACTTGATGCCCTGTTCATGATGCTCATGTCTTCAAAAGCCATGGCGCTTTCAGCTTTATTTTTTACTTTCTCTAATTCAGCTTCGCTTATCCCTTCTTCGCTTATTTTTTTCAACTCTTCCATCACCGCTGATTCGGCGTCTTTGATGTTTACACCTTTAACTAATTTACCCTCTATAGTCATGAGACCAGCATCTGTACTTCCAAAATGATAACAATCTAAATTGCTAAACAACTGCTTTTCTTTAACCAAACTTTGAAATAGTCTTGAAGAACCTCCTCCACTTAGAATATCAGAAATTAAATCTGTTGCATAATATCTGCCATCTGTTCTTGGATAAATATGCCAGCATTTGTACAAAGCATCCAATGGAACGTTAGACTTTACTTCTAAATGCCTGGGAGATTTTTGAGCAGGTTCGATGGGTAAGTCGCGATTGTATTTTGTACCAGCGGGTATTGGACCAAACCATTTTTCTGCGAGGATTTTTATTTGTTCAAGATCAACATTTCCTGCAACAGCTAATATGGCATTGCAGGGTGTATAATGTTTAAAGAAAAAGGCTTTTACGTCTTCTAATGTAGCATCTTCCACATGTTGTAGCGAAGCGCCTATTGTCATCCATTTATAAGGATGGGTTGTATAGGCAAGGGTTCTCATTTTATGCCAAACATCTCCATAGGGTTTATTGATATAATGCTCTTTAAACTCTTCGCAAACAACTTTTCGCTGGGTCTCTAGGCTTTTTTTGCTAAAGGCAAGACTTAGCATTCTGTCACTTTCCAACCAAAAAGCAGTTTCGATATTTTCTGCAGGAAGCTGACAATAATAATTGGTCAAATCATTTGTAGTAAAGGCATTATTTTCACCTCCGGCTACTTGCAAAGGCTCATCATAGGTTGGAATATTTTTACTTCCACCAAACATCAAATGCTCAAACAAATGAGCAAACCCTGTTTTCTCGGGACTCTCATCTTTTGCACCTACATCATACAACACATTTACAACAGCCATTGGAGTGCTTTTGTCTTCATGAACCAATACACGAAGTCCGTTTTCTAAAGTAAATCTATCAAACTGAATCATGCGGCAAAGGTAGGGAGGTTTGATTCAGGTTGCAAAGGTTTCAGAGGTTGCTTCATAACCTTTTGAACTTATTGAACCTCTGAAACCTTTGCAATCTTTTGAACCTTTTAAACATTCTTTGAAACCATAAACTTATTGGACTTAATTTTGTTTTCTATTAAATTTCTCTAATGAATATCAATGATTTACTATCGAAAGCAATACGCTTTGAATTTTTAACTGCAGAAGAAGGCGTTTTTCTTTTTGAAAACACTCCGCTGGCAGACTTAATGTTTGTCGCAAATGAGCTTCGAAAAAAACAAGTGCCTCATGGAAAAGTGACCTGGCAAATTGATAGAAATGTAAACACCACAAACGTATGTATTGCCAATTGTAAATTTTGTAATTTTTTTCGCATCCCCGGGCACGCAGAATCATATATAACAACCCTTGAAACCTACAAACAAAAAATTGAAGAAACCATCAAATATGGAGGAGATCAATTGTTATTACAGGGTGGTCATCATCCCGAACTAGGTTTAAGTTTTTATGTCAATCTTTTTAAAGCATTAAAATCTCTTTACCCCAACATTAAATTACACACACTCGGACCTCCAGAGATTGCTCATATCACCAAGCTAGAAAAAAGTACCCATCGCGAAGTGTTGATAGCATTAAAAGAAGCTGGTATGGATAGTCTTACAGGGGCCGGCGCAGAAATATTAACGGACAGGGTTAGACGATTAATAAGTAAAGGAAAGTGTGGGGCGCAAGAATGGCTGGATATCATGCACGAGTGTCATAAATTAAATATCACCACATCTGCTACAATGATGTTTGGCCATGTAGAAACCATTACAGAACGATTTGAGCATCTGGTGAAAATCAGAGAAGTACAAAGTCGGAAGCCCGAAGACGTAAAAGGTTTTCTTGCTTTTATTCCATGGACCTTTCAGG
>CALQJK010000174.1:0-4542 GCA_943330875.1 Chitinophaga pinensis | reverse complement strand
TCATCTAATTTCTTTTCAAACGGATTCAAATCCTGATAAGTGGGCCGATCGATTCTTCTGCTGTAAGTAAGATTTAAAGAGTGCTTTGGATTGATATTAAAAGTCAAAGCTGCTGAGGGGAAAAAGTCTGTGTACGATTTTTTTACTGTATTATCTGATTGTATAATCCCATCGGCTCTGATTAAAACGCCTTCACTATTTGTTTGTTCCATTCTCATGCCAAACTGTACACTCCATTTCTGGTTTAAGGTTTTAAAATAACTTGCATAAAGCGCATTCACATTTTCTTTGTAGTTAAAAAAATTGCTTTTATCTACTACCTTGATGGGAATAGCATTCGCATTTTCAGTAAAAAAATCAAAAGTATTGTCTGTATTTACAAAGGAAACTTTTCCTCCGTAACTTAATTTTCCTTTTTTTATTTTTTGTTCAACATCTATTTTTGCAGTATAAATATCAATGTTTAAAGGCATTACAGTCCGATTAACAATACTATAATCTAATGACTGGTCATTAAAATAATAATTATTAGGTTGATAATTTTCTCCAGTCTTTCTAAATAAACCATAATCAGCATCAGCATTAATTTCTGTGCCACTTGTATCGATGTATCTGTAATTCAGATTTACATTAGAGTTGTTGGTATTGCCATTTCCTGTACTATTGGATTGTAGTGATTTTATAAAAGTCTTTGTAGGATTGTATTGAATGGGCGTATTGCCGAAACTCAACTCATCACTTTTACTCAAATTCGACGTCAGTAAAAATCCGAAAGTGCTTTTTGCATTTACAAAATAATCTAAGCCGGCTTTTATATTACCATTCGTTTTGTTGTTTTTATTAACACTGATTAAATCGTAAAGCGTGTCCATTTGCAACCGATTCAATTTCATCGAGTATTGATTGATGCCAAGATTAAGTCCAAGATTCCCAAATAAATTAATTTTCTTATTGCGGTAATTAATATTAAATGCGCCGTTACCCTTTGGCGTTATACCCTGAACAAATCCGGCAGTAACACTTCCATTGGTTCCGAATTTTTTATTCTTTTTCAATCTGATGTTGACTATGCCTGCGTTGCCACTTGCATCATATTTTGCAGAAGGATTGCTAATCATTTCTATGGCTTCAATATCACTGCTGCTTATTCCTTTCAAATAGGCCGCTAATTCTTTTGCATCCAATTGAGATATTTTACCATCTACATATACTTTAACGCCCGTCTTCCCTTTCATGCTGATGTTGTCATTATTATCGACTTGCAAACCAGGACTTTTTCTCAACAATTCAAAAGCATCACTACCCGTTGCATTGATACTGGATTCCACATTGAATACCAATTTATCTGCTTTCACTTCGACCAATGGTTTTTTGTTGGAAACTGTAACAGCAGACAAGGTTACTTTTGAAGAAATAAGTTTTGTGTCTTCAATTTTAATATCCACCGCATTAAGAAAATTGATTGACTCAGAAAAGTAATCCTGGTAACCAATAGCCGTAAATTTTAAGATATAGTAATCGGCATTGGATAAAGAAAAATCATAAGCGCCTGACTCATCTGAAATAGTGGCTTTTACCAAACTGCTGTCCTTAGCTTTAAGCAAACCAACCGTAACTGAAGACAAAGGTTTATTACTTAAGCCAATAACCTTTCCGGAAATAACAGGATTTTTTTGAGAAAATGAAGATAAAGAAGCCAGCACAAACACACTAAGAAACAATACTATTCTCATCATAATTTTATTTTGATGCAAATATCGTTACAGCTAACCAAATTCACTGATAGAAATCTATAATCTTTGAGATTACAAGGCAAATATTATCTATTTCGATACAATACTGCTGGTATTATAATAAATCTTCTTCTAAAAATCCCCAGCTTTTTTGAAGTGACAACAATTCTTCACCTTTGATTTGAGGTTCTTTATAATGACCCGCAATATTTTTTTGTCGGAAGGCTTCATATAAACTTACGGCACACGCAACGGAAATATTTAAGGATTTAATAATGCCAACCTGAGGAATAATAAAGTTCCCATCAGCCAATCCAATCAATTCCTCACTTACACCACTATGTTCATTTCCAAAAACTAGTGCCACATTTTCTGTAAGATTCAGTTCGTATAAATCAACAGCATCAGAACTCAAGTGAGTAGTATAAATTTTATTATATTTTTTTCTTAACGCATCAAAACACGTTTGAACATCTGTAAACTGGTGAATGGTCAACCACTTTGAAGCGCTGGAGCTACTTTTAGCACCCCATTTTTTATGATTGGCAATTACAGTATTTAAAATGTAAATCTCTTGAATCCCAACAGCATCACATGTTCGCATAACTGCTGATATATTGTGTGGATCTGCTACATTTTCTAAAACAATAGTAAGATTAAGCTGTCTTTTGCTCAATACCGTATTCAGTCTTTCATTTCTTTCAGGTGTCATAATTGCGAAAATCGTAAAATTGCAGCGATTATCTACTTTATTTAAAATATTTTTTACATCATCAAATCATTTCCTATTTTTAGCAAAATTTTTTTATGCAAAAAACAATAATTACCGCTTTAATTTTATTATCCTTCAATGCCTGTAAAAATAAAAATGAGCCCACTATAAAACCTGATTTGGTGTCGATCAATCTGGATACTACAATAAGTCCTTCGCAAGATTTTTTTGAATATGCAAATGGCGGATGGATAAAAAACAACCCTATTCCTGCAGAACAATCAAGCTGGGGAATCGCCAACTTAGTGATTGAAGAAAATATGAAACGCTTAAGAGAAATCAGCGATAAAGCAGCTGCTTCAAATGATAAAGAAGGTAGCAGCAACCAGATGATTGGAGATTTCTGGAGTACGGCAATGGATACCTTGAAAATTGAAAAGGAAGGATTAAATCCCATTAAACCCTTATTGGAAAAAATCAATGCCATTAAAGATGTGAATAGTTTGGTTGCAACAGTTGCTGAATTAAAGAAAATCGGCTCATCTACTTTATTCGATGATGGTGTTGGACAAGATGCCAAACACAGTGATGTGATGGCCTATCAATTATCACAAGGCGGAATCGGATTGCCTGAAAGAGAATATTATTTTAAGAATGATTCTACCACCATTAATATCAGAAATCAATACCAGCAATATATCACAACGATTCTTACCATGTCTGGCGAAAAAGAAGCAGATGCAACAACTGCCGCAAAAAACATTTTACAATTAGAAACAAAATTGGCTACAGCATCACGAAAAATTGAAGACCTGCGTGATCCTTATAAGAATTACAATAAAATGGCGATAAGCGATTTAGGTAAAATGTCGGGCAATATCGATTGGTCAAATTATCTCACCAACATTGGCATAAAATCAAAAGATTCCGTAATTGTTGGACAACCAGAATTCTTCACTACATTAAATGCTTTATTAAAATCAACGCCCATCGCTGACTGGAAAAGCTATGTAAAATTTAATTTAATCAGCGATATGGCGGCTGTATTACCTGATGCTTATGGAAAAGTATCTTTCAATTACAACAAACTTTTTAGCGGTGCAAAAGAAAGAAGACCACGCTGGAAAAGAATGATACAAATGGAAGAAGATGCCATGGGAGAAATGCTTGGACAATTGTATGTAAAAGAATTCTTCAATGAGACCGCAAAGAAGAGATATACAGAAATGGTAGACGCCATAAAAGATGCACTAAAAGACAGAATTGGCAAACTAACGTGGATGTCTGATAGCACCAAAGAAAAAGCTTATGTAAAATTAGCTACCATAAAAAGTAAAGTTGGCTACCCAGAAAAATGGAAAGATTTTTCTTCAATGAAAATTGGAAAAGAAAGCATGGCTAAAAATTATATGAACTCCAGATTATGGTGGCACAATTATGAATACAATAAATTGGGTAAACCCGTTGACAGAGACGAGTGGGACATGTATCCTCAAACCTACAATGCATACTACAACCCAAGTAATAATGAAATTGTATTACCCGCAGGAATCTTCACCGTTCCAGGTTATAGAGATGAAGAACTTGACGATGCTGTAGTCTATGGTTATGGTGGAGCAAGCACCATTGGACATGAGATTACACATGGCTTTGATGATGAAGGAAGACAATTTGATGAAAAAGGAAATTTAGTAAGTTGGTGGAAAAAAACAGATGAGGAAGCCTTCAATAAAAAATCTGAAGTGATGGTAAATCAATTCAATGAATTTGAACCAGTGAAATGATATCATATTAATGGTAAAGCAACATTGGGTGAAAACATTGCAGATCTTGGTGGTATACTTTTAGGAATAGAAGCTTTCAAAAAAACTACTCAGTACAAAGAAGATAAAAAGATTTCAAACCTCACTCCTATGCAAAGATATTTTCTGGGTTATGCATTAGGCTGGCTAGGTCACACAAGAGAAGAACAATTAAAAAATCGTTTGATGACTGATGTGCATTCTCCTGCCAAATACAGAGTAAATGGACCTTTCGCGGACGTGGATGAATTTTACAGCACTTTCAATATTAAGCCAGGTTCGCCAATGTATAGAG
>CALQJK010000173.1:0-4555 GCA_943330875.1 Chitinophaga pinensis | reverse complement strand
CTTGTCTCTCGGATTTGTGAAGGCAATGTCTAATAGAGTCAATAATTATTATCCAAAGGAATGGCGTATTTTTAATAAGTAATTAGAAGGATAATCAACTAATTTCAGCATATTTGTATCCGAAAATTGCGCAATGCTTTTTTTAATTTGTATAAATATTTTTACAAACAAAAATTAAATAGCATTATCCAAAAATATCTTTAGCCGAAAAGATAAAATTAAAAATATAATAAATGAAAAAACTAATTTGGTTTCTTTTATTCTCCCCTCTGTTTATCGCTGCTCAGCAAACGCATAAAGTTGCACCGAAGGAATCACTTTTTTCAATCGGTCGTATGTATGATGTGCATCCGAGAGAGCTAGCTGAATACAATCATGTTTCCTTTGATGAAGGGGTTAAAATTGGTCAAGTACTTAAAATTCCCGCTCATAAAAAAATGGCGCCAGTTGCAGAAACAATAGCTCCTGCTGCTCCAATGAAGAAAGATTCGGTTCAAAAAAAAGCCGATAAGCTCCCAACAGTAGCTACTGATAAAACAAATAAAACAGAAATACTAGAGCCCATTTATCATAAAGTTCAAACAAAGGAAAATTTATACCAGATCAGCATCAAGTACAATAAAGTGCCAATCGATGATTTGAAAAAATGGAACAAATTAACTTCTGATGGACTTAAAGATGGAATGGATTTAATTGTAGGGTACAAGAAAGCTGAAACTACCACAACAACTGTCAAGCCGATAAAAGTAGTCGAAAAAAATACTCCGCCAGCGGCTCCTGTAACTATAACTAAAACAGATACGCCTGCTGTCGTTGTTCCCACACCTAAAACAGATACGCCTGCAGAAACTAATAAATCTAATACCATCCCAACATCAACTGAGGTAAAAGATGTTAAAAAAGCAGATAGTTCTACTGTGGTGAAAATCAAGAAAACGGTTACAGATGAAAAAAAGGATGATGCTGGCGGTTATTTTGCTTCCAATTATAAACAACAAACTGCTGCAAAAGAAAATATAGTTGAAGTGAAAGGATTGGCCTCTACTTTCAAGAGCACCAGTGGTTGGGATGATGGAAGGTATTATTGTCTTTCCAATACCGCACCAGCGGGTACCATCATTAAAGTGATCAATGCTGATAACCAAAAGTTTGTTTATGCAAAAGTGTTGGACACCATGCCCGACTTAAAGCAAAATGAGGGAATTGCTATCATTATCAGTAAGGCTGCAGCAGAGCAGTTGTCTGTAACTACCGAGAAATTTGATGTGGATTTAAGTTATTAAAAAACGAAACAATTATTTTATGAAAAGGATATCGTCACCTGGTTTTTGTTTTTTCATTATTGCCATTTCATTTGCTCAAAATACTTTAGGACAAAAGAAGGGACAGGAGTTTATTCCTCTAAAAAGTAATCCTGCAACAATAGTCAAGAACCAAGAAAATACGGGCACTTGCTGGTCTTTTTCTACTACTTCTTTGATAGAAAGTCAGTCACTACAAAACAATTTTGGCAATTTTGATCTGAGTGAAATGTTCACCGTTAGAAATATTTATGTAGAAAAAGCGAAGAATTACATTCACCGTCAAGGCCATGCACAATTTAGCGAAGGTGGCTTAGGACATGATGTTATCAGGTCGGTAGCTGCTTATGGTATTGTTCCTGAAAGTGGTTATGCTGGATTAGTAAATGGACAAAAATCCTATGATCATGGGGAGTTATTCAAGAAATTAAAAGGGTATTTAGATCGGGTATTGGCAAAGGCGGGAACAAATGCAGTTAGCTCCGATTGGCTAATGGAGTACAATAAAATATTAGATACTTATTTAGGAGTATTGCCGGAAAAAATTCAATATAACAATAAAGTATATACGCCAATTGAATTTTCAAAAGAGGTATTAAAGTTCAAGGCTGAAGATTACGTAAACATTACCTCTTTTACTGACCATGAGTATTACAAACCTTTTGTCATAGAAGTGCCGGATAATTTTAGTAATGGAGCTTACTATAATTTGCATTTGAAAGAAATGATTGATGTTGTAGAAACTGCCATTGATAAAGGATATACTGTTTTATGGGATGCGGATGTTAGTAATAATGGGTTCAATAGTAAAAAAGGATTGGCTTTATATTTGAATAATGCAGGAGCGATAAACGAAGATGATTTAAAAGCGGATACACAGGAAGAAAAATGGGATGAAAAAATAAGACAAGACCTTTACGAAAGCCTTACTACACAAGATGATCACCTGATGCATATTGTAGGAATAGAAAAAACAAAAGAGGGAAAATTGTTTTTTTTAGTAAAAAATTCCTGGGGAAAAAATGGCCCTTATCAAGGATATATTAATGTTTCTGAAGCATACTTTGCAATTAATACCATCAGCTTGGTGGTACCAAAAGCAGCCCTGAATAAAGTAGTTTTAGATAAATTAAAAATCGTTAAATAGCCAACTGTTTAAACTGTGGGCTGGCTTCAAATCTTGTATCAAAAACGGTAACCCCTTAGAAAGTCTTCCACCTTCATTCTCTTTTTCCCTTCAAGTTGTAGGTCTGTTATATCTATATATCCGTCTGCACAGGTAAATCGTAGAAATGTTTTGGAGTCTGTTTCAAATTTCCCTGGCAATAATAATGGTGTTTTTATTTCTTTCGTTGCCGCAAATACTTTTAATTTCTTTCCTTCCAAAAAGGTAAATGCCGCGGGGTAGGGTGATAGTCCTCGTATCAGATTATAGATTTCTTCGCAGTTTTTATTCCAATCAATCTTGCAGGTTTCAGTGAAAATCTTAGGAGCATGTTTGATGTCAATTGCTTCCTGAGGATGCTCCTTAATTGTATTTTCTGCTAAACCAATAACAGTCTTTAATAAAACGGCAGCTCCTGTTTCTTTCATTTTATCATGAAGCGAACCAACGTTGTCTTCTTCGCTGATGGCAATTTTTTCTGATAATAAAATATCACCGGTATCTATTTCATGTTTTAATTTAAATGTGGTAACGCCTGTATATTTTTCTCCATTGATAATCGCCCAATTAATTGGCGCAGCACCTCTGTATTGTGGTAGCAATGATCCATGAAGGTTCAGCGTTCCCATTGGAGGCATATTCCATACAACTTCCGGTAGCATTCTAAACGCTACAACAATTTGTAAATCCGCATGAAGGGAGGCCAAAGTTTCAAGGAAGTCGATATTCTTTAATTTCTCCGGTTGAAGAATAGTTAGTCCTTTTTCTGTTGCATATTTTTTCACAGCACTTTCCTGTAATTCCATTCCCCGGCCTGCAGGTTTATCTGGCGCTGTAATTACCCCAACAATATTGCATCCCGCTTCAACCAATCCATGAAGTGAAGCAACTGCAAATTCAGGCGTACCCATGAAAATTATTCTAAGGTCTTTAAATTTCATTGTGTTTATTTAATGCAATTTTAATCTTTAAAATCTTCGTACAACAAATATTTTTTTCTGATAGATTTAAAAACAGCTAATCCCGGTTTCCAGCTTTTTCGAATCTCATTTTCTGAAAGACCATTTTTAATTTGCTTCATCAATATATCATTACCTGCAAGTTTATCAAAGAAATTATTTTTTAAAAAGAAACTATCCTTTCCTGGAAATAATTTATATGCTTCCAACAGATATTTTATTTGAATCTTGCCGTCTAATTTTTTCAACACAGCTGGATTGCTTCCGGATTCATTCCAGCCAAAGCAAATCTGATTAAAACATTTGCTGCTTTTAGCGCCATCATTAGGTTTGGGCGTAAAGGAGAATAAATTAGAAGGTAAAGAAGGATGTCCAAAAATCTGAAATGGTTTATCTGTCCCTCGTCCTTCACTTATGACGGTACCTTCAAAAAAACACGTTGATGGATACATGTAAATGGATGGCATCTCTTTCAAATTTGGAGAAGGTGGAACAGGAAGTACATACTTTGTTTGGTGGTTGTATCCCTTACAAGTGACGATTTTAATATTTTTGTTGATTAATTTTTTGTTCGATTCATCGCTTACCCATTTTTCTCCAAGAAGCATATTGGCATACTCGCCAATCGTCATTCCATAAACAACAGGCACAGGTTGCATTCCAACAAAACTTTTGAACTTGACATCAAGCACAGGACCATCGATATAAAATCCATTTGGATTAGGACGATCAAGGATGATAAGCGTTTTATTGTTTTCTATTGCCGCTTCCAGATAATATTGTAAAGAAGAAATGAAAGTGTAAAACCTTACGCCAACATCTTGTATATCAAAAATCATGACATCTACATCTGATAAATCTGAAGGAGTTGGCTTTTTGTGATCACCATATAAACTGATTACAGGAATGCCCGTTTTTACATCAACTTCATTATTCACCTGTTCACCTGCAGCAGCTTTACCTCTGAAGCCATGTTCCGGCCCAAATATTTTGACGATATTGATGTTGGAATGTATTAAACTATCTACTAAGTGAGTCGTATGAATTAAGGATGTTTGATTAGCAAAAACAGCCACCCGCTTGCCTTTTAGCCATGGTAAATACATTTTGGTTTGTTCAGCACCAGTAAT
>CALQJK010000172.1:0-4575 GCA_943330875.1 Chitinophaga pinensis | reverse complement strand
TTTCGGTAAAGACCGAATAGCCATCGCTAGTCTTTACCCGTAACCGTAGCAGAAGTAGTAGCTCCTAATTTTCTTGCTACTTTCATCACTCTCACAATTTCTCCCCAATGGGTTATTGAATCTGCATTAATAACAACAGCTGGCTTAATACTATCTCCTTCCTTAATAAACTTCCTAAGTGCAGATTCCAAAGAATCAGGTTTTACCAGCTTTGATCCAATGAAGAAATGTCTGTTTTTGTCTACACTAACCACCACACTTTGTTTCTGCTTGGTATCACTCTTGGAATTGGGAACACTCATTTTGATGACATTTGGATTGGCTAAAGTAGACACCATCAAAAAGAACATCAATAAAATAAAAAGAATGTCATTCAAAGGTCCAGTATCTACCTCGGAATGCATATCTCTTAATGTATTTTTTCTTAACCTCATTTTTGAATTTGATTATTGCTTAATTGGCTCTTGTAAAATATCAACAAAATCGCTGCTTGCAGACTCCATTTTATTTGCCAAACGATTAATTTGGGTATCAAGATAACTGTGCCCCATAAACGCCATCATTCCAATAATTAATCCGGTAGCTGATGTAATTAATTTAATGTACATCGCATCTGCAATTTGACTGATAGAAGGACTGCTGATTGTAGCAAACTCTTTCAATAACATGACCAATCCTATAATTGTACCCACAAAGCCAAACAAAGGAGCAATACGGGCTATCACAGAAATAACGCCTAAGTTTTTTTCCAATTTATACAATTCCAGTTTGCCTACATTATCCATATTCTTTTCAATCACATCAATTGGCTTACCCAATCTTTGCAACCCTTTCTCAATCATTCTTGCAATAGGATTTTCGGTATTTTTAGCAAGCCCTTTCGCAGCAGCAATATCACCATTGGTAATATGGTGTCTGATTGAATTCATAAACCCTTCATCATCTGTACTTGCTTTACGGATTACTAAAAGTCTTTCCGTAAAAAAATAAACTACCATTGCAAATAAAATAAACAATGGAATCATAATAGGTCCGCCCTTACTTAATAAAGTCCATAAAGACTCGACTTTTACTTCGCTAACCGTTCCAACAGCTGTGGAATCTAATTGTAATAGAATATTAAACATGCTTTTAAATTAAATTTTCAAAAACGAATGCAATTAACCAAATCTTATTGCGTTTGAGCGCAAAAAAATGTTAATCTTACTTAATTACTATTCTTACCGCCCATTTGTTGCATGGCCATAATTTGACGCATAGTCTTCTCCATCCCTTCACTACTACCATCCAGAAAAATCACATTCCCTTTTCCATACTCCGCGAAATTCTTGATGGCTTCTGTCCACATACTAAACAAAATAACATTAGTATCTAAATTAGCTTGTTTCATTTCCTCTGCTGCCTGACTCATTCCTTTTGCCACTTCTTCTCTGAACAAAGCGACACCTTGTCCACGAAGTTGTGCTGCTTCTCTTTCAGCTTGTGCAGCGATTTTAATGGCATTACCTTCGGCTTCTGCAGCTTTTGTTTTGGTAATTAGAAGTGCTTGTCCTTCATTTTCTGCTGCAGCTTTCAAATTATTACTCGCAACAACTTTACTCATACTTTCGATGATGGCCTGATCAAAAGTGATATCATTTATTTGAAGATCTTTTAAATGATAGCCCCAATCTTCCAATGATGCATCCACATGTTCTTTCACAAACTCCACAATATCTCTACGCAACAATAATATTTCTGATTGTTTTCTTGTAGCCACGAACGCTCTGATATTTCCTTCAATTGTTCTTACCAGTGCCTGCATCAAATCCTTGTCACTAATAAATTTAAACGCTACATTCTGGATGGTATCTTCATTTTCATTTTGCACAGAATACAACAACATTGATTTGAAATATACATTTGCCTGGTCTACTGTTACCGCCTGAAATTCTAATTCGACAGAACGGTTTTGAATACTTACTCTTTTATACACCTGATCAATAAACGGGATTTTGAAACGCAGGCCTGGTCTTTGTATACCGGCATATTTCCCAAACCGGGTGATCACTGCAATCGTGCCTTGGTTGACTGTAAAGAGTCCGCTAAAGACAATAATCGCTCCGAGAATCACCCACCAAAATTGTGATAGTAGCATCATGATAGTATTATTTAAGGTTACAATTTATTTTTATCAGCACTGAAGTTAGGTCAAAAATCTTTACCGCGCTTTTAGCTCATTATGCTATCGACTATTTTTTCAACTAATCAACTAATCAACCAACCCCTCAACTCTTCTCCTCCCAAATTTGACACAAATGAACAATAGTTTCAGAAGCTTTAACCATATCATTTACCCCAATCCATTCAAGTTTACTGTGAATACCCTGCATGCCGGTAAAAATATTCGGGCAAGGCAATCCGATATAACTCAGGCGACTTCCATCCGTACCGCCTCTGATACTTTCTTTTTTTACAACAAGTCCTGTCCTGCGAATAGCTTCATCAGCATAGGCAGCCACTTGCGGACAAGTATCCAATACTTCTTTCATGTTTCTGTATTGTTCCTGTTCTATGTATTCCATTGAAGTTCCTGGATATTGGCTCACTACTTTTTCAGCAATAGATTTTAATTTCTCGTGGTGATCTTTAAGTCCTTGCAAAGTAAAATCTCTAACGATAAAACTGATGGTAGATTTCTCAGCAATTCCATTCACTGCAACAGGATGTACAAATCCTTGACGGCCTTCAGTAGTTTCGGGATTCCATTCCTTTTTGGGTAATGCATCCAATACAGCACCGGCAATTTTTATAGCATTAACCAATTTATCTTTGGCATATCCGGGATGTGCGATAACGCCATGTATCACTATCGTTGCAGCATCTGCGCTAAAGGTTTCATCTTCCAAACTTCCAGCATCACCACCATCTAAAGTATAGCCAAATTGTGCCCCTAATTTTTGCATGTCAATTTTTGCAGTGCCTTTCCCTACTTCTTCATCAGGAGTGAAAATGATTTTAATATCGCCATGTTTGACAGCAGGATTATTAATTAAGAAATGAGCGGCCTGCATAATAACGGCAATACCACTTTTATCATCCGCTCCCAGTAAAGTATTACCACTGGCTGTAATGATATCGCTTCCAATATGATTTAATAAATACGCGCAGTTACTGGTTTTCAACACCTGGGTATGATCATCAGGTAAAACGATATCCTTGCCATCATAGTTTTGATGTAAAATAGGCTTAACGTTTGTGCCGCTGCAATCTGGTGCAGTATCGACATGAGAACAAAAGGCAATTACCGGAACAGTTGCTTTATCAGTATTGGAAGGAATCGTTGCATACACATAACCAAATTCATCCAAAGCAGCATCTTTCAAACCCATTTGTAACAACTCGGCTTGCAATACCTTACCCAAATCCTTTTGCTTTTCCGTTGTAGGATAGGCATTACTGTTAGGGTCGCTTTGCGTATCAATTTGTACATAACGCATAAAGCGCTCGGTTAATTCTTTTTTGTCGATGTTTAGCATACAGCTCTTTTTTTAAAAGGTTTCATGAGTTCAAAAGGTTTAATAGGTTGCGCAGGTTTAATAGGTTGCGCAGGTTTAGTAAAAAAGTATAATTGCCACTAAGGCGGAAATGCGGAAAGTTTCGCAAAGTTTTTTTACCAATCAACTAATTACCCCATCAAAATAATAATTGCCGCGAAGTCACAAAGGCACTAAGTTTCGCAAAGTTTTCGTACCATTCAACTAATCAACCACTACCCCCCTATCTCCACCAACTCAATATCAAATATTAATGCTTGTCCGGCTAAAAAATGATTTGCATCCAGTATAATAATATCCTCTTTTACTTCAACCACAATAACCGGAACAGGCTGTCCCATTTGATTGCTTAAGGTTAATGTCATACCTGGTTCTAGTTTCATATCTGCAGGTACATTTTCTTTTGGAAAAGGGATAATCGCTTCTTCGCTTCTTTCTCCATAACCATCTTCTGGAGCGATATTAATTGTCTTTTTTTCTCCAAGGGCCATACCTGGCATTGCAGCATCGAAACCTTTAATCATTTGACCTGCTCCTACTGTAAATTCCAAAGGTTCTCTGCCTACTGATGAATCAAATTGTTCACCTGATGTTAACTTTCCTGTGTAATGCACTTTTACGACATCACCTGATTTTACTTGTTGCATAATTTTTAATTTATGTTTAATGAAGTGTCAATGAAACAGACATTGACAAGTTTTATTGCGCAATTTTTCTTTGTCATCATTGGTGACGTATGAAAAGTAAATGCACAAAATTTTAGCGCAATATTAAAAAGAAAAATCAACTCTGCCGAATTAAAAAACTTTGCTCAACTTTGACAGATGAAAATTTTAACAAGCCTGTTTATTTTATGCTCAAGTTTCACCTCCATTCATACCAGTGCGCAAATAAAACCCGCATTACAAAAAACCAATACCATAATTACTGGTGCTGAACAAACCAAAATGTATTTACCATGGCTAAAAGGCAAGCGGGTGGCTGTTTTTGCTAATCAAACATCCTTAATTCATACGACTCACTTAGTAGATAGTTTAAT
>CALQJK010000171.1:0-4615 GCA_943330875.1 Chitinophaga pinensis | reverse complement strand
TTCTCAATAAGAACGGGGAAATCATATGCAGTTACTAATTTTTTGTTCCATGCCTCCATTAATTTATCAAGTGTACTGTTTACATATTTAAGCAGCCTGATTTTATCGTTATTCTTTACAAAAAAAGTATCTGATTCAATCCAGTTTTGTAAATCATCAATTTTTCTGAAAAGCATATCCGAGAGAATCGTATTCACTTCCTCATTATCACTGATATCGAGTCTGTGATTAAATTTATTATCAAGATAATCACAGGTTTTCTGATTATTGTCAATTTGGTCATGGAAATACTGACGGAATAAAGGGACTTTAATAGTGTCCATCATCGCAAAAGATTTTTGCGAAAAAATCAACATTATTAATATGAGGATGTAGCTATTTTTCATCATGAATATTACTTTGCAAATATGACTAAATTTAGTGGCATTATCAGCAATAAAAGCCCAAAATAAGGACCTTGCTTAACAATTTAATAATACACTAAACAGTTTTTTATAGCTTGAGGTAAAATTGAAAGGGTATTTTTGCTAAACTATTGGATATGGAAAATAAAAAGAAGATTCTAATTGCAGATGACGAACCAGATATTCTGGAAATATTAAAATTCAATCTCGAGGCTGATGGATTTGCAGTTGAAACAGCTAAAGATGGCAATTCGGCTATTGAAAAAGCAAAATCATTCTTACCAGATTTAATTATTTTAGATATCATGATGCCTGGGAAAAGTGGCATAGAAGTTTGCAATATTCTCAGGCTTTCTCCCCTATTCAAAAACACTTTAATTATTTTTCTTACTGCAATAAGTGATGATGCCAGTGAAGTAAAAGGGCTGGAATCTGGCGCAGATGACTACCTTACTAAACCAATCAGGCCAAAAGTACTTATTAGCAAAGTGAATGCTTTATTTAGACGGATCCCCATTGACACCAGTAAAAAGATTCAAATCGGTGACCTTCGAATTGATAGAGAACGGTATATGATTGTATATAAATCCGAGGAAATTATATTGGCAAGAAAAGAGTTTGAATTACTGGCATTATTGGCTTCCAAACCAGGTAAAGTTTTTCTTAGAAATGAGATATTAAAAACCATCTGGGGCACAGAAGTTATTGTAGGTGACCGAACTATTGATGTGCACATTAGAAAAATCAGACAAAAATTAAATGTAGATTGTATTACAACAGTAAAGGGCGTGGGGTATAAATTTGAATTGTAAACTTTTACTGATACATTTAAATTCACCTAATTACCTTTGCTATCATGCTTTCTAAAAAAAATCCAACTCCATTTCAATTAGCTTTCTTAGGGGCCGTCCTATTATCCTTCCCCCTTTCCATCTTTGTATTTTTTTTAAAGTCTGATTTGTGGTTAACCCTATTGTTTTTATTAATTTCTATAGCCATTACTTATGGGGTTATTTTATTCGTATTGAAACTATTTATTCACAGGCAAATCAAATTGATTTATAAATTAATTTCTCAAACAAAAGCATCCAAAAAAGAAGACTTTTATTACAGAAACATTTTGCCAAGAAAAAACATAACGGAGGTTCAGCTTGAAGTGGAGAGATGGGCTGATCAACAAAAAAAAGAAATAGAAGTCCTACAGCAAAATGAAATTTTCAGGAAAGAATTTTTACAAAACCTGAGCCATGAATTAAAAACACCCATTTTTTCCATTCAGGCATACGTTGAAACACTATTAAATGGAGCCATCAACAATGAAGAAGTAAACGTAAAATTCCTGCAAAGCACTTTCCGAAATGTCGAAAGATTGGTAAACCTAGTTGATGACCTAGATGAAATCTCTAAATTAGAGAGTGGTGAACTTGAATTATATTTTGAAAGTTTTATTATACAGGATTTGTTAAAAGAAGTATACGAATCGCTTTATTTACAAGCTAAAGAAAAAGAAATTGATTGCGCTATTAAAAAGGGTTGCGACAGTCCGTTGACAGTTTTTGCAGATAAAGAAAAAATAAGGCAAGTGCTCACTAATATCATTGACAATGCCATAAAATACGGAAAGAAAAATGGCACTATAGAAGCTAGTTTTTACAGAGTAGAAGGTAAAAACACCTTAGTTGAAATCAGTGATAATGGCTACGGTATTTCTGAAGAACAACGAATAAGAATTTTTGAAAGATTTTACAGAACGGATGCTGCGAGAAGCAGAAAAATTGGAGGAAGTGGATTGGGTCTTGCTATTTGTAAACATATTATTGAAGCACACCAACAGGCTATTCATGTTCGTAGCAAGCTAGATGTTGGAACAACTTTTGGGTTCTCTCTAGCTGCTTCAAAATAAAAAGCCAGCCCATTTAACATGAGCTGGCTAACTACCTTGATTATTCGCTTATTTTATTAATTTTTTCGGGACACTTTTATTTCCACTCTTCGGTTTTGTTTTCTGCCTTTTGCTGTTTTATTAGTTGCAATTGGCTTTCTTTCTCCATAACCCTTTGAAGTAACTCTTTTTGAAGAAACTCCTTTTGAGATCAGGTATTTACGAGATGATCTTGCTCTTTCTCTTGATAGTTTTAAATTGTATTTATTAGGGCCTACATTATCGGTATGTGCTGAAAGTTCGATACTTATATTTGAATTTTCTTTTAACAAGGCAACTACCTTATTAAGCTGTTTGAATGAAGAAGATTTTAGTGAAGCTTTTCCAAAATCAAATAAGATATTATTCACTTCAAGCACTTCGCCTTTCTCTACTTCATCAGCATTGTTTCCAATGGCCTCATCTATATTTTTATGGTCGTTTCCTTCTTTTTTATCTTTCCCTTTTGAATCTCTTTTAGATTTTGCTCCTGCTTTCTTTTTTGTTCCAGGATCAGCCTTTGATTTCGATGCTCCTTTCTTTTTACCTTTTGTTCCTTTTTCTTTTTCAATAGTTTTACCAGATGCATCTTTTGAATGATCATCTAAAATTCCATCTGCATTTTTCTGATCTAATTCTTCCTTAGATTTCAATTTATTTGATACACTATCTGACTTGTTTTCAATGTCACTTTTAATCTCCTTTTTGATGGGATGAACAAATAAATCTTTATGCAATTCTTTATATGCTCCAAGTATGGATAAGTCTATAGTGTCTGTCAATGTTTCAAATCCATCAGCATAGGCTTTAATGAAATATTTTTTACCGTAAGGCAAAACAGTTTTGAACTCTTGATTTTCTGAACTTATTACTACCGGTGCATTGCTGGATTCTACTTCGTAAGTAACCATCACACCAGGAATAGTATCATGATTATCGGCATTATAGGATTTTCCCAAAAACAACACTACTGATTTTGGTTTCTGATTTTCCTCCAGTTTTACTCTACACAAATCAATTTCGCCGATGGTATTTCTTGTACTTGCCAAATAACCAAACTCCGCTTTGGCATCAAGTGTAAAATAAGCTTCCCATTTATCAGAATTTACAGAATCTCCCATGTTTACAGGGATTGACCAGCTCTTCCAAGAATCATCTAATCTTTTTGTCATCCAGATATCATAACCACCAAGCCCACCAGGTCTATCACTTGAAAAATACATGGTTACGCCATCAGCTGCCACGAATGGAGCAATCTCATCATAATCATCAATACTTACACTATCTGAAATTTTTTGAGGAACAGACCAATCGTTATTGATTTCCAACTGACTAACATAAATATCATTGAGCCAACTGTTTTTTTCTTCTGATAAATATAACAGCATGGTCTTACCATCATTCGCCAAAACTGCTCCATCATATTTGTCTACAGACATGGCATTGTAGCCTTTTATTTTAATGGATTGCGGAGCGGACCAGCCGTTGGCGTTTTTTGTAACGAAGGAAAACCCTCTTCCCAAATATTTCCCATTTTCATAAGACCCTCTAATCAATATTTTATTTCCATCAACCGAAGTCCAGAATATCGCATTGTCGTTATTCTTAGTATTAATAGGCTCTGGACATTTTAATGCTTGTTCCCAATTTCCTGTGGCATCTAATGTTGTATACCAAACATCTTGAGCAGTTTTATCTCCTTTGTATTTCCCATTTTGAGGATTCCCTTCCACAACAAAATAAAGCACTTTTCCATCAGCAGATAATGTTGGTCTCACTTCAGCATAAACACTATTCACTTTTGAACCTAGGTTTTCCAATTTAGATTGACTAAACCCTGAAACAGAAATAGAAACAGTAATTAAAGCAAATAAGAATTTATTCATTGTAGTTGTTTTGAGAATCAATAATGATGACTTGATTTGTAAAAAATTGGTCTTTACCAAAAGTTTACTTTTTTATAAAAATTAGTCCCTCTTGATGTGTTTCTGCCATAAGATAAAACCAAGCCAATCTCATTTCTTTTTGCAGAGTACGCTTTGAAGTTTCTTGAATTAATTGGCATTTCATAGGAGTATCTTAAATCTATGTACTTTCCAATATTTAAATTTAAATAAGGCATTAATGTTCTGAATGATCTTGTGTTAAACCCGAAATTTAGATTAATATTAGATTTTGGATTTATTTTATAGAATTCAAGTCCAGACCAAAAAGAAACAATTGGAGAATCCCACTCTTCTGTATCTGTACTGTTATCAGTTTGATCACTTCCACTTCTGTAATATAATCC
>CALQJK010000170.1:0-4625 GCA_943330875.1 Chitinophaga pinensis | reverse complement strand
CAATTTGTGGTAACCGTATTACATGAACCAAAATTGATTATACTAGACGAGCCTTTTAGTGGGCTTGATCCTGTAAATGCCAATCTGATAAAAGAAGAAATCTTTAGCCTTGCAAAAAAAGGATCAACGATTATCTTCAGTACACACCGTATGGAACAAGTGGAAGAAATATGCGACCATATTGTTTTGGTAAATAAAGGACAGAAGATATTAGATGGTACAGTAGCAAAAATTAAACAGGATTTCAAAGAAAATATTTATCAAATCGGCGGCCATGTGTTACCTGAGCAATTATCAAATTCCATTTTTGAAGTGGTGAAATATACGCCGGAGAAATTGTTACTCAAGCTTCAAGATAGCACTACTACAAATGAGTTGTTGAGGTATTTCATTAACCAGGATATCAGTATCCAATCATTTAATGAAGTATTGCCTTCCTTGAATGACATCTTTATTAAACTTGTTGAAGGCACTACAGCAACAAGGAAATTTCAAGCACCTAATTAAAAAAATTATGAATAAAATTACACTCATCTTAAGCAGAGAATATTTTATCAGAGTGAAGAAAAAGTCTTTTTTGGTTACAACCTTAGTGGTGCCTGTCATCATCATGATATTCTATGCTGGCATCATTTATATTTCAATGAGTGGAAGTAGCGAAAAGCAACATATCGCCGTTCTAGATGAAGCCAATCTTTTTAATCAAAAAGCAGACACTTCGGACAATGCCCTTATTTTCAAGTTTATTAAAAATGAAACAGAGCAGTCCTTTCTAAAAAAGTATAAAGAACAAGGTTTCCAATCTTTTCTATACATCCCCATAGATACTTCCCATAAAAAAAAATACACCTTACACAGCCAGTCTGCTGTAAACCTTTCTGCAATTGAGTCTATAGAAAAAATAATTAACAATACTATTCGCACTCAAAAATTAATTGACAATGGCATTGATCCTGTAGAGTTTAATAAAATCAATTCTTCTGTAAGTTTAGAAAATACCATTGACACGGAAGAAGGTTCAAAAAAAGGATTTGCAGAAATTTCTTATGCCGTATCACTGGGTTGTGGTTTTCTGATTTATATAATGATGCTTATGTATGGCACGCAAGTGATGAGGAGTGTTTCTGAAGAAAAAACAAACCGAATAGCAGAAGTGATTATTAGTTCTGTAAGACCATTTCAATTAATGATGGGCAAAATATTAGGCATTGGCGCTGTAGGATTAACACAGTTTGCCATTTGGATAATATTGATACTGGCCATGCAAATGGCGATACCCTTAATTTTTCCCAACTTGATGAGCCAGTTGAATAATGCTTCACAGAACAACACAGAAAGCATGTCGATGTTGGCCAGCACAATGCAAGGCATCTCCTCCTTACCGTTAGCGAAGATTATATTGTCGTTCTTATTTTACTTTCTTGGAGGATATCTTACTTATGCCTCTATTTTTGCGGCTGTGGGAAGTGTTGTAAGTGAAGACCAGCAAGATTCGCAGCAGTTGGTAGCTCCGGTACTCATGCCGATTATTGTTGGATTTGCCATCATGATGAAAGCGGTTAACGACCCTAATAGTACGCTGGCGATTGTTGGCAGTATATTTCCGCTGACTTCTCCAATAGTGATGATGGGAAGAATTACATATGACATTCCTTACTGGCAATTGGGGTTATCAATGCTCTTACTTGTATGTTCCTTTATATTTTTCACCTGGATAACAGGAAAAATTTACAGGATTGGGATTTTGATGTATGGAAAAAAACCAAGTTGGAAAGAAATGATCAAATGGGCATTTGCAAAGTCGTAAAAGAGTTTGCCTCTAATTTATTATTCCTGTTTCCCAACTACAGCATGCTTGATTTCAACCTTTACATATGCATACAATAGATTGAAAATAAACACAAAAGAAACCAATAGTCCGCCTATGAAAAATCCAAGCAATGCATAAAGTACAGCGGAAGGTTTTTGCGAATCAAATGGCGCTTCTGGTTTGTCTAACATCGCGATAATGGGCGTTTCTTTTTGAAGACGCCACAAGGCTTCTTCTTTATTATCAATAGCTGCATCACGTTGACGTTGCACCCTATTTTTATCATTAGACAAATTATCTTTTGGAAGTTGGTATTGCAATTTATCAGGATCAACAAACATCGTTTTATTGGACACACCTATTGCTTTATTATCGAAATTATTTAAGGCCAATTCGAAGGAATCTAACTTAATACTTATAAAATCAAAATCTAGTTTTGCTTTTCTTATTTTGAGTTCTTTATAAAACTCAGATACAATTTCTACAAACTTATAACTTATTGGGGCCACAAGTTTTTCATCTGAATTACTGAAATTCATTTCCAGTATTCCGTTTTTATTCATTTTAGCATTGATATTGTCCTTAATTAATAAAGCGGCGTCTGTTGCCAACTTTTGTGAATCTGTGGACATTATTATGGAAGGGGCGAGAAAAGATTTATGCTGATTATATTGTTCAATTAGCAACTCACCGATACGCTTGTTATTGAATTTCGATAACCTTTGCAAAGCGACTGCCTCTCTGGTATTTCTGCTCAATGCCAATTCAACAATATTGATGGATGCTTCCTCAATAAAACTTTTTGGCGTTTCCGACAAGCCTAACATATTAGATAGCGCAGAAGCCGCACTGGAACTTTCGTTTGATGCATTTAGTGGAAAAACTGTAGCTGAGGAAGTGTAAATCCTTGGAGACATTTTAGCATACAAAAAAAGAACTACTCCAATACAAGTAGCTATTATGAAGATGATAAACTTCAGTCTTGATAATTTTAAATAGGCAGCTTTTGTAAATTGATTTGATGTCACAATGAATATTTTTATTTGACGTATTTAAAAATCAAGGAAGTAAGTGCCACAGGGATTGCAGATATAATTACAGATTTTATCAACTCGGATTTTTCCTGTCCCTTTGGTCTTTGTGGGATAACAACTACAGCCCCTTCTTTTATTTTTGGATAGAAATGCAGGAATAATAAATTCTTTGTTTTTTTACTTCTTCCATTTGCATAAGTCACATAAATTCTTCTTCTCCAAGGTCGCTCTGCAAAACCGCCAGCTTTGTCGATGTAATACGATAAGTTATGATGCCCCTGATCAAATGAAATTTTAAGTGGTGATTGGACATCGCCTACAACGGAAATAAATGGATTGATTTCAGGAATGACAACAACATCGTTTTCCTGAAGAATAATATCATATTTAGAGTTTTTTTCTTTTATAGCTTTTTCAAGATCAATGGAAATGGGCTCATTGTTGTTTAGCAAATTGATTGGTAATGGCTCTTTATAAAGTCTTCCATTAGAATCCAGTTTCATTTTATTAGGTATGATTCCAGATTCTTGAATTCCTGTATTTGTTTTTCTTAAAAGTACTGCTCCTGACAAATCAGCGTTTTCGGTAATGCCTCCAGCTCTTTCCAGGTAAGAAGAAATTCTTTCATACTTATCAAGACGTGTATACTTTCCTGGGTACTTTACTAAGCCTTTAATTTCAATATTTTGTTGTAATTCAAATGTTGGATTTTTTCTAACATACACTTGATCATATGGCTTTAATATAACTTTAGCCGCGTTAGAATCAATAGAAAGATCAGATGAAATATTGTATGATTTTACGACTGTTTTCGTCGGTGTTAACCCTTTTTTTGCAAGATCTAAATCCACGATGCTTGACACTTCGAGTCTGCCAAACTCTGCTGAAGGTTTTAACCCTCCTGATAAATACAAAAGATCCTGAAGCGTCATCACTTCATACTTTTTTAGTTTTCCTGGATTTCTAACTTCACCAAAAATTTCAACATACTCTTGTTGGTTGAATTCAGTTTTTGAAAATAGTTGTATCACATCAAAAGGCTTGAGGACTATATTTGATGAGTCTTCTTTATTATCATAATGCAAGAAATTCACTTCTATTCTTTGAGGAGCATAATTCGTAGGATCTCCGGCCCCTCTAAAAACGTAAGCCTTTTCTAAGTATGTATTTATTCCAACCCCGCCCACTCTTTCTATTAAATTAAACAGTTTGTCACCCGCTTTAAACTCATATACACCGGGATATTTCACTTCTCCATTCACTTCAACTTTATTGACCACACCACTTTTAATTGGAGCGATTTTTACAATATCTCCATCATTCAACACAACATCATTACTTGATGGGGCATTGATACTTTTAATACTAAAGTCTTTAATGACTTCTATTTCATTTTCAATCCGAGTGACTTTTATGGTGGAAGACAAGGCATCAGCTTTTACGCCTCCTGCATAAAATAACAAAGCTTTTATTCCTTCGTCATCTTTCAACTGGTAGTACATGGGCCTTTTAAATTGACCTGTTGCCATAACCTTTTTTTCTATGAAAGACACAATTACAAAATCATTGTTTTGCAAATAAATATGTTTACCAAAATCACCTGTGGTCAGGTATTTGTAAACATCCAATTCCTCAATCAAAATACCCGCTCTTTTTATTTGAATTTTCCTGAGGTTTCCATAATCTGTAACTCCTCCGGCTTTTGCAATAACATTAAATGCATTTGAAAAAGCAGAAACAGTCATGGGACCAGGATTGCTTACATTTCCTACAACATTAAT
>CALQJK010000169.1:0-4638 GCA_943330875.1 Chitinophaga pinensis | reverse complement strand
GGATGTGAATTGGTAATATATTGAAAGTCCTTCATTTTTATAGCAATAATTGATTTTGAGTGTGTTAATACGTATAATTCGAGTGCAAATATCGGCTTAAAACTTAATAAAAAAAGACAGTGTTTTTAAAAAATCTAATGATGATTATTCCACCCGTTAGGAATTTTCATAAAAAAGTTTTAAAAAAGTCGGATTTATAAAAGTCATTCATTATCTTTGCGACCCAAAAAAAGAATAAATGGCAAATCATTCAGCTACCAAAAAAGATGTACGTCAAAGTGCAAAACGCAACGAGCGTAATCGTTATTATGGTAAAACCACACGTAATGCAATTCGTGATATTAAAGTAATAGAAGAAAAGAAAACCGCTTCGGATAAACTACCTGAAGTATCTTCTATGATAGACAAATTGGCTAAACGTGGTACAATACACAAGAACAAAGCGTCAAATTTGAAAAGAAAACTAGCTTTAAAAGTTAATGCTTTAACAAAGTAGTTTTTAATACTAAAATTAATTTTAGCCTGCTTAAACAGCAGGCTTTTTTTATTGTATTCAAAGTCGATACAAGGATAAATGTTCAATTTTAAAAAAATAATGCCTATTTCAGAATAAAACACCTTTTTTATTCTTATTTGTAGCAGTTTTAACTTACCTTCGCACCCCCGAAATAAAATTCGGGAATTAACAAATTTAATCATTTAAAAAACAGGGAAATGAGCAACTACGAATTGATGGTGATTTTTACCCCTGTGCTTTCTGAGGAGGACTATAAAGCCGCTCAGAAAAAATACGAAACGTTGGTTACAGATAACGGCGGAGTAGTAATGCACACCAAACCATGGGGACTAAAATCACTGGCGTATCCAATTGCTAAAAAGACTACCGGTCTTTATTGGGTAATGGAATACAGCGCGCCAACCAGCTTCAATGAAAAGTTGAAAATTCAACTTTTGCGTGACGAATCAGCAATGCGTCACATGTTCACTGTACTCGATAAATACGCCGTTGAGTACAATGTTAAAAAGAGAAGTGGTGTACATTCTTCAACATCATCAAAAGCGGGGGTATAATCATGGCAAAAGCTAATGAAATTAAGTACTTAACGGCGATTAAAGCCGAAAAGCGTCCGAAGAAATATTGTCGCTTTAAGAAAATGGGGCTCCATTATATTGATTATAAGGATGCTGATTTCTTGAAAAAATTCTTGAATGAGCAAGGTAAATTATTGCCTCGTCGTCTTACAGGAAACTCATTGAAGTTTCAACGTAAAGTAAGTGAAGCAGTAAAGAAAGCTCGTCAAATGGCGATTCTTCCATACGTTACAGATCTTTTTAAATAGAACTTTTTTTTCACCACCCTAACCCTGAATAATCGGGGGAAAGTCTTCCACATTGTGGGATTGGGTAAAAATGCAAAAATTATGCAGGTAATTTTAATTCAAGATGTAAATAATCTTGGCGGCGCCAATGAGTTGGTAACCGTAAAAAATGGTTATGGTCGCAACTTTCTAATTCCAAGTAAATTGGCAGTTGAAGCGAGCCCAAGCAATTTGAAGCAACTGAATGAAAAGTTGAAGCAGCAAGCAAAGAAAGAAGCTAAGTTATTAGCTGAAATTAACAATGTAATTGCTGTTTTGAAAGAAGGTGCTTTAAAAATTGGAGCTAAGACTGGTACTAGCGGTAAGATTTTCGGTAGCGTTACTTCGGTTCAGATAGCTCGTGCTATTAAAGAGCAGAAAGGTTATGAAATCGATCGTCGTCGCATTACTATTATTGACGATGTGAAAGAATTAGGTTCATACAAAGCTAATATTGATTTTGGCAACGGCAACGAAACTGAAGTTGAGTTTGAAGTTGTATCAGAATAATATGAAGCCTTTTTAGTATAAATTTGAAGCCACCTATTCGGGTGGCTTTTTTTGTGCCCTATTTAATTTATTGCTAATAATTGATTTTCGAATGAATATTCCCTTATCTTTACGTCGAATTAATGATTTTTAGCTTTAAATTCATTTGGAAGTAGACTAAAATACTTTTCAGATTTGTAGAAAAACTAGATCATTTGTATTTTTAAAATTTTTAAACAGTTTCTCACAATGAACATTTATGTTGGAAATCTTAGTTGGTCAATGACGGACGAAGATTTAACGAATCTATTCACTCAGTACGGTACCGTAACCAGTGGCAAAATCTTAAAGGACAAAATGAATGGCCGTAGTAAAGGCTTTGGTTTTGTTGAAATGGAAGATGACGAAGCAGCAAAAACTGCTATCGCAAACCTTAACGAAACAGAAGTTCAAGGTCGTAAATTAATCGTAAACGAATCACAACCACGCGAGGAAGGCGAATACAAGAAGCGTCCTAGTGGTGGCGGTGGCTACGGTGGCGGAAGTCGCGGTGGCGGCGGCGGAAGTCGTGGCGGTGGCGGTTATGGCGGCGGCGGCGGAAGTCGTGGCGGCGGTTATGGCGGTGGTGGAAATCGCAGCGGTGGCGGCGGTGGATATAACAGAGATTTTTAATTTCGATTTATATTAGAAACCATATTTGATCCTTCAACGAAAGTTGAAGGATTTTTATTTGTTTTTTGGGGCGGTCTCCAAATCGATATTGTTAATACTTGAAAAAACAAGATGATTTAAAAAAGCGATAACATCTGATGTTGATTTTGATTTACCAAAATCTGTAAGAGAGGGTAGATTTTGCATGAAAAAAATTTGCAAATGAGCCATTTCGATTATTGTTGATGCTAATGATTTTGAATACTTGTATTTGGGATTATATTCTAAAATAATATCGCCAATCAACTTGCACAAATCCTTGTAGGGCTTGAAAAAATGATGCTTGTTATCACTCTCTACTTGTTTGGTCAAATACACTTTTGATCCTTCGGATATAACAATTTGATGCAATAATGCTTCATTAACATGTGCGGTACTTAAATCATCTTCGATTTTCGTTGATAATAACCTAATGATCTTTTTTAATTTAATAATTGGATCATCAATATTATTCGTCAAAAAAACAATTTGAAATTCAAGCCAACTCCAATACCATGATATAATATACAATAACAACTTGTGCTTGTTTTCAAAATATCTATAAACACCGGCTTCTGTTGTCCCAATGGCTTCTGCCAGTTTTTTGAAAGTAAATGCTTCAAACCCTTGTTTATTGATGAATTCAATACTGTACTTGATGATGTTCTTTCCCAGTTCAGACTGTTCAGGATTTCTGAGAAAAAGCGAGTCATTCATTTTAATATGTAAAACATGCTTCATGATAAATTGTATTGAAAAGGATCACCTTAATAAAAATAAAGTACAAATGTAGGAAAGAATTATTTTACATTTATTTTTGATAGTTTTACTATCTTTTAAAATATTATTACTACTTTTACAAAAAGCAATCAATTATGAATCAAACTAAACTATTTAAACACTTCAAAAGTGATTTGCCAGCAAGCATTATTGTATTCTTTGTAGCTGTGCCTCTTTGTCTTGGTATTGCCCTAGCTTCAGGGGCTCCATTATTTTCGGGAATTATTGCAGGTATTATTGGAGGTATTATTGTTGGATTTGCAAGTGGCTCTCCATTGGGTGTGAGTGGTCCGGCAGCAGGCCTGGCTGTTATTGTATTAACATCGATTCAAACTCTTGGAGGATCCTGGAATATGTTCCTTCTTGCAGTAGTACTAGCAGGAATAATTCAAATTACGCTTGGATTCCTTAAGGCTGGATTTATCGCGTACTTTTTCCCTACATCCGTAATTAAAGGAATGCTCACCGGTATAGGATTGCTTATTATTTTAAAACAAATACCACATGCGCTTGGTTGGGATAAAGATGCTGAAGGTGATGATTTATTTTTACAAGCTGATGGTCAAAATACCATCTCTGAAATAACAAAAGCTTTAGATTTTATTACACCTGGGGCATTAATTATTGCAGCAATTTCTATTGGAATTCTAATTTTGTGGGATGTTGTTTTAATTAAAAGAAATAAGATATTTCAAATTATTCAAGGACCGATTGTAGTAGTATTTGTTGGCATTTTAATAAATATTGCATTTCAAAAAGGGCTAATCCCGTTGAGTTTAGATGAGAATCAAATTGTATCATTACCAGTACCAAATTCAATCCATGATTTTCTGGGGCAATTTACATTTCCAGACTTTTCAGCGATAGGTAATTTTGAAATCTGGAAAATTGCTTTTGTTATTGCAATAGTAGCAAGTATTGAAACGCTGCTATGTGTGGAAGCTGCTGATAAACTTGATCCCGAGAAAAGAATAACCCCCACAAATAGAGAATTAAAAGCACAAGGATTGGGGAATGTAGTATCCGGATTAATTGGAGGAGTGCCAATAACTCAAGTGATTGTCAGAAGCTCTGCAAACATAAGTTTTGGAGGGAAAACTAAAATTTCAGCTATTTTACATGGTGTATTTTTATTAGTCAGTGCGATATTTATAGCGCCTCTGTTAAATTTAATTCCACTCGCCTCATTGGCAGCAATTCTTATTATGGTTGGATACAAATTAGCTAAACCAAGCTTATTTAAGCAAATGTATAAACTAGGGTGGGAACAATTTGTTCCTTTTATAGCAACCATTATTGCTATTTTGTTAACTGATTTACT
>CALQJK010000168.1:0-4649 GCA_943330875.1 Chitinophaga pinensis | reverse complement strand
CTCATGGAATTTTTACTCCATGGATTAGCGAGCTACTCCTTAATCAGCAAAAAAGTATTAGACAGCAAAATAGAATTCAAAGATTTAATGGGAAGCATGTTGAATATGGGTTCTCAACATTTTAACGAAGACGATTTAAATGATGAAGATTTTACTTAATTGACATTTAAACCAGATTTTTGCAGTAGAAATCTATTACGATTCTAACTAAAATTAGGGTTAAAAAATATTCACTTCTCGTTCTAGCAGTATCCCAAACTTAGCAGTCACCGTGCTTATGATTTCTTCACTGAGATTATAAATTTCTGTGCCTGTAGCATGACCAAAATTCACGAGTACTAAAGCTTGTTTATCATGGCACCCTGCATCTCCTTTTCGATAACCTTTCCAGCCACACTGTTCGATAAGCCACCCTGCTGCGACTTTGACCTTTTCCGTTTCATTCATATATCCGACAATACCAGGGAACTCTATTTTCAATACATCAAATTGAGTTTTCGGCAATTCGGGATTTTTAAAAAAACTGCCGGCATTACCCATTAATTCAGGATTAGGCAACTTACTGTTTCGAATATTCATAACCGCTTGTGCTATCGAGGCGATTGATAATTCCTGTACACCCATCGCTTCCAGTTCTTTACCAATAGCACCATAAGAAATATTGTATTTCGGCTTTTTTAGCAGTCTATAAGTAACTGATGAAATAACAAATTGATTTCGTAACGCATGCTTAAATACACTTTCCCTGTAACCAAATTCGCAATCACTTTTAGTGAACACCACTTTTTCCTTGCTATTTATATGAATAGCTTCTAAAGAATGAAAAACCTCTTTTACTTCAACCCCATATGCGCCAATATTCTGCATAGGTGAAGCCCCGACACTGCCAGGAATCAATGCCAAATTCTCTACTCCGGCAAATTGATGGCGAATACAATACATCACCAACTCATGCCAAGCTATACCAGCACCAGCTTTCAAGAAAACATATTGATCATCTTCCTCAACTATTTCTATTCCAGAGATCTCGTTTTTCAAGACAAGTGCATTCAAGTTTTTTGTAAACAACATATTACTTCCGCCACCTAATATCAATTTACTTTCATGTTGAAAATTTGGCAATAGTAAAATTCCCTGAAGCTTTTCAATAGAATTAAAAGAGGCGAAATATTTAGCCTGCACATCGATGGCAAAAGTATTGAATTTCCTCAGCGATATATTCTCTTTAATTTCCAATTAACGATGATTTAGACAGGATCTACATCCACAATAATACTAATAGATTTGTATTTTTTTTCACTTACCAATAAATTTATAAGATATTGAATAACTTTTTTAGACTTTGCTACTACACCGACATCCTTAGGAAGCTTCAACATAATTTCCATAAGATATTGATTTCTCATTCTTGCGATGATAGGAGGAGCAGGTCCTACAACATAATCTTTGAAATCAGCGCGCAGTAATTCTGCTAATTTATTTGCTGCAGTTTTCACCGTTTCATTGTCTTTGTGCTTTAAAGTAAGCTTCACCATTCTGCTAAAAGGAGGATACGCAAAAACTTTCCTGTTGCTGATTTCACAATTGTAAAACTGGCTGTAATCGTGTTGTTGAACCCATTGAATTACTGGATGCTTCACATTAACTGCTTGTATCAATACTTTCCCCTGAGAGCCCTTTCTCCCTGCCCTGCCACTTACTTGTTCCATCAATTGAAAGGCGCGTTCATTGACCCTGAAATCTGCAAAACTCAATAAGCCATCAGCATCTAATATTCCAACAAGACTAACCTTGTCGAAATCGAGCCCTTTTACAACCATTTGTGTTCCTACTAAAATATCAAAACGATGCTGTTCAAATAACTGTATCAACGTATCATGAGCCGTTTTTCCTTTGACACTGTCCACATCCATTCTTGCAATTCTATATTTTGCAAAATCCTCTTCCAGTTGTTCTTCTATCTTTTCAGTACCAAAGTTTTTTTCAGCCCAATTATTACTTCCGCAAGCTGTGCATGTAATCAACTTTGGATAAGTACTGCCACAGTAATGACAATGCAATTTATTGCTGTATTTATGAAGCGTTAAAGAGACATCACAATGGTTACATTGAGGAATAAATCCGCAAGAACCACAAAACAGATAAGGATTATACCCTCTTCTGTTTTGAAACAAGATTACTTGTTTATCATTATCCATCGCTTGTTGAATGGCCTCTTTTAATTGAGGGCTAACCATTACTTTTCCCTTTTGCACAACCTGTCTTGTGTTTACAATTTCTATTTCAGGTAATTTGATTCCTCCAAACCTTTCACTAAGCGTTACAAGACTATACTTGTTTTGCAAAGCATTATAATAACTTTCTAGAGAAGGCGTGCCACTTCCAAGAAGCACTTTAGCTTCAAATAAGTTGGCATAGTAAATCGCCGCATCCCTTGCATTATATCTAGGGGCTGGATCTTGTTGTTTGTATGACGCGTCATGCTCTTCATCAACAATTATAAATCCAATACTATTAAAAGGTAAGAACAAAGAACTTCGTGCCCCTAAAACTACACTCACTTCATTATTCTTGACTTTATTCCACAATTCAATTCTCTCCTGGTCATTAAATTTGGAATGATAAATGGCGATATGTCCACCAAAATGTTTTTGTAAACGTCGAGTAATTTGTGTGGTCAGGGCTATTTCGGGCAACAGATAGAGCACTTGTTTACCCTTCAGTATATATTCTTCAATCAGCTTTATATAAATCAATGTCTTTCCGCTGCCAGTAACTCCATGAAGAAGGGTGACATTTTTATTTTTCAGTGATTCCTGCACTTCAGACAAACAAGTTTTCTGTTGAGTGGAAAGTTCGAAATCAATATGTAAATTTTTAGGAGTTAATTTTATTCTATCTACATTTCTTTTTTCAACCACCAGGATTTTCTTCTCGCATAATGCATTGAGTTGGGCTGCAGAAGCACTTGCTTTTTTCAACAACGCAGGTTTAGCCACTTCCCCTGCTGTCTTTTGTAAGTGAAGAAATGACAACAATAATTCCATTTGTTTCGAAGCGCCTTTCCAATCATTTAAAAGTGTACTCAACTGATTTTCATCAGCATAATCCGGATGCAACGTAACATAGATTTCTTTTTTTGATTTATATTTTTCGTTCAGTTTTTCCCATACAAAACATACATCTTTTTCCAGCAATTTTTTTATAACGGGATAAACATGAGAAGCATCAAGGATTAATTGGATTTCAATTAATTGCAATTGCTTTTTTATCAACAACGCTTCTGCAACAATATATTCTTCATCATTTAAAGAAGAAAAATCTTCGCCAAAATCTTCATTAAAAATAACAATCGTTTCGCTGCTCAATTTAAAATTAGCGGGTAGCGCTGCGGCCATCACTTCTCCTTCAGTGCACATGTAATACTCACTCATCCATTTCCAAAGCTGTAATTGGTGATTGTATATAATAGGAGCATCATCCAGTATATTAAGGATGGGTTTTGTACTATAGGGAGGCCTTTGATTAGTAATAGATCTTATTATACCTGCGTATTTTTTATTTTTCCCGAAGACAACTTCTGCTCTGCAACCGATTTTTGCAATGTCAATTAAGTGTATGGGTATCTCGTAGGTGTAAACTAACGGTAAGGCGAGGGGTAAAATAATTTCAGTCCAAAATCCGGAGTTGCTTTCAGTAAAATTTATTTTATTTTCAAGACCCATTTTCAATATTAATCTTTTATCCAGGTTGCTTTATATCTTATCAATGCAGACTCCATTGAATCATATACTTTTTGTTTCAAAGCAGGCAAATCTTCTATTTCAAATCCTTCTACCGAAATCTCTTCCAGGTAAACAACTCTAGATTTCCCTGGCGTCAAAGAAAGTGCTTTACTATAATGCATTCTATCATAAGTATCTAAAAACAGTAAGGGCTTGATGGGTGTTTTTGTTTCAATAGCAATTCTAAAAGCACCATCATAAAAATTAATTAAGGGCTTATTCGTTTCATTAAAAGTTCCTTCAGGTGCGAGAATAATGGAAATATTGTCTTTAATAGCTTGTTTTAAATCACTTACACTTCTGGCACGATCAGCGGGGTCTTTTCTATTAACCATTATTACAGTGCTACTATAAATATACCCAAACAAAGGAATCTTGCCGATTTCGAATTTTCCTAACCCTCTGAAATGTTGTTTTCTAATAGCTTTTAATATCACAATGGCATCTAAATAAGAGATATGGTTAAAAACAAAAATCACAGGCTTATTAAAATCATGCTTTGTTTCGAAAATATTCTTGTGCCATATTCCGAGTAAAATGAAAATAATGTCTATAACAAACCGGCTTATCATGTAAATAATATTTCCACGGGTCTTTTTTGGTAAAAAAAACAACAATAAAGAAATAGGGAAAACAATTAATACAAATGCAAGAAATAGGATTGAAGCATAGATATTATATACAAAATGAAGTAAACGAAGTGATTTTTTCATGATTGTTGCGAAAATAGTCAGAAAAAGTTAAGGAACGTATATTTGATCAAACAAATTGAAATTGAATAAATTAGCTCCCTCTTTAAGAAGACAATTCCAATTTAAAAACCCTATAAAGGCGCATGAATAAAGGCTGGAATACTATTTTTTT
>CALQJK010000167.1:0-4688 GCA_943330875.1 Chitinophaga pinensis | reverse complement strand
GTGTAGACAGACAGTTGCGTGGACGTGCAGGAAGACAGGGAGATCCAGGTACTTCTAACTTTTTTGTTTCATTGGAAGATGATTTGATGCGTATGTTTGGCAGCGAAAGAATTGCAAGTTTGATGGATAGAATGGGTTACAAAGAAGGCGAGGTTATCCAGCACAGTATGATTACCAAGAGCATCGAACGTGCACAGAAAAAAGTGGAAGAAAATAATTTTGGAATACGCAAACGCCTACTCGAATATGATGATGTGATGAACAAACAACGTAATGTTGTTTATGGCAAAAGAAACCATGCTTTATTCGGAGAAAGGTTGGCACTGGATTTAGATAATGCATTTTATGCGGTTGTGGAAAATGTAGTTTTCGGCAGTAAAGATTCAAATAATTTCGAGGCCTTCAAATTGGAAGTAATTAAGAGTTTTGGAATAGATGCTGCAATATCAGCAGAGGAATGGGATAAAGAAGATGGAACACAACTGTCTGAAAAACTGTACAACGAAGTAATGCTGCATTATGCACAGAAAAAGAAAGCGATTATTGCTCAAACGATGCCTATTATAAAAAATATCAGGAAAGATCAGGGCAATCATATTGAGAATGTGTCAGTTCCATTTACTGATGGAAAAAGAGGCGTTCAGGCCTTATTGAAATTGGACAAGTATTTCGAAACTGAAGGGAAAGAAATGATGAGTGCGCTTGAAAGAAATATTACACTCGCTTTGATTGATGATGCCTGGAAAGAGCATTTGCGTGCAATGGACGATTTGCGCCATAGCGTTCAAACTGCAGGGTACGAACAAAAAGACCCTCTTGTTATATATAAAATAGAAGCGTTTGCAGCATTCAAACAAATGAATGACGAAGTAAATAAAGATATTGTGAGTTTCTTGAGTCATGCATCAATACCAATGGAAGAAACGAATACAGCTCAAATCAAAGAAGGCAGAGAACGTAAAACGGACATGAGTAAAATGAATCTCAATAAAGCGGAAATTGATGCAGCTGGACAAGATTATGCTGCAAATGGAAATGATTATTTTGATCCATCTGCGCCAGTAAAACAGGAGCCTGTAAGAGTAGAGCCTAAAATCGGCCGCAATGATCCATGCCCTTGTGGAAGCGGAAAGAAATACAAACAATGTCATGGTAAAGATGCTTAACACTCTATAAACTGTTTAATAGTTTTGATGAAAAAAATTTGCTTCATAACAGTCATTCAAATTCTTGCTTTAGGAGCATTCGCCCAATCATTTATAAGTGATACCAGTTTAAATGGCCTTTCAATCACACACAAAGATGAAAGGGTTGATTTGCTTGGAAAAAAAATGGCCGAATACAATGAAGGTCTTTCGAAAAAAATTCAAATGGTGGATGGGTTTAGAATTCAAGTGTTGAATACCGCCGACAGATCGCTTGCAATGAAAGTCAGGTCCTCACTCATTCAAAACTTCTCAGATCAAAAAGTATACATGAGTTTTGTTGCGCCATACATTAAGTTAAAACTAGGTAATTTTATAGAGAGAGTAGATGCAGAAAAAGTGAGTGATAAAATAACAGATTTGAAAATAGTTAGTGGAAATATTTATATCATTCCAGAAAAAGTAGAACAAAAGCCATTAGATAAAACGGCAACTCCTGAAGAATAATTTTGATTAATCATAAGCAGAGTGCCATTTTTATTTGCAGCAATTTGGTTGGTATTTTTCAAGTCAACAAAAAAATGAACTATAATGACGATAGAAAAAATAAAAAATCTTGCTAGCCAATATGCTTCAGAATTTATAGAAGTACGTCACCATCTCCATGCTAATCCCGAGCTAAGTTATGAAGAGTTTAATACAGCTATATTTATACAAGAAAAATTGAAATCCTGGAATATTCCATTTGAAGTAAAATCAAAAACGGGAGTGATAGGATTAATTAAAGGCAAAAATCCAGAAAAAAAAATCATTGCCTTGCGTGCAGATATGGATGCCTTGCCAATTGTTGAGGAAAATAAGGTTTCCTACAGATCGAAAAATGATGGTGTGATGCATGCTTGTGGACATGATGTTCATACAACATGTTTATTGGGCGCTGCAAAAATTTTAAATGAAACCAAAGAAGATTGGGAAGGTACCGTGAAATTAATTTTCCAGCCCGGCGAAGAAAAAAATCCTGGAGGAGCAAGTATATTAATTAAAGAAGGTGTTCTGGAAAATCCTGCCCCACAAAAGATATTCGCCTTGCATGTACACCCTGGAATGGAAGCGGGAACGTTCAGTTTTAGAGGCGGAATGGTAATGGCAAGCGCAGATGAAATTTACATAACGATTAAGTGTAAAGGTGGACATGCTGCAGCACCTCACTTTACAGCTGATTCAATATTGATTGCTTCTCATTTGGTGGTTAGTCTGCAACAAATCGTGAGTAGAAACAATAATCCATTTAATCCTTCAGTATTATCCATAACTGCTTTTAATGGAGGGAATACTACAAATGTGATTCCTTCCGAAGTAAAGCTAATGGGAACTTTCAGAGCAATGAATGAAGAATGGAGATTTAAAGCACATGAATTGATTATCAAACAAACGAAAGAACTTGTAGGGGCAATGGGTGCAGATGTAGATGTAAGAATTGACGTTGGATATCCTTTTTTATATAATAATGTGGCATTGTCGGAAGAAGCAAAATTGATTGCTATTGATTATGCCGGCGCTGAAAATGTTTTTGAAACAGAATTAAGGATGGGCGCTGAGGATTTTGCGTATTACGCTCAACAAATACCAGGCTGTTTTTTCAGATTGGGCGCAGGTAATAAAACCAAAGGGATAACTAGTAATGTACATACACCAACATTTGATATTGATGAGTCTGCAATTGAATCAGGCATGGGCATGATGGCTTGGATGGCTATTAATGCGTAAATTTCGTACCTTACCCTAAATGTATTATTATGAAAATTGCATTCCATGGTGCAGCTAGAACAGTTACTGGCTCTAAGCATCTAATCACACTAACCAACGGCAAAAAATTATTATTGGATTGCGGCATGTTTCAGGGCATGGGTCCCGAAACGGCTGAATTGAATAGTGAATTTGGGTTTAATCCTAAGGAAATCACTTATGTAATATTATCTCATGCACATATCGATCATTGTGGGTTAATTCCGAAGTTGATAAAGGATGGGTATAACGGTAAAGTATACGCTACACCAGCAACCAAAGACTTAGCAACAGTATTAATGGAAGACTCTGCTGGTATTCAGGAGAATGATGTGAAATTTGAAAATAAGAAAAGAGCCTTGTTAGGCCTCCCTTATCTTAAACCGCTTTATACAACTGAAGACGCTATCGTTGCTGCTAATCATTTTGAAATAGTAGATTATGATAAATGGTTTAAGATTGACGATAATTTTGAATTTTGTTATACGGATGTTGGTCATATTATTGGAAGCGCTGCTGTGCATTTAAGAATCAACGAGAATGGCAAAAAAACAACCCTGACTTTCAGTGGTGATGTTGGACGATACAGAGATATTATATTGAAATCGCCTGCTGTATTTCCTCAAGCTGATTATATTTTACTGGAATCTACTTATGGAAATAGTTTGCATGACGAACACCAGTCAACTACCGATACTTTATTAAAATGGATAGAACATACCTGTGTAAAGAAACAAGGAAAATTGATTATTCCCGCATTCAGCGTAGGTCGCACGCAGGAAATATTGTATTCATTGAATCAGTTGGAAATAGAAAGAAAATTGCCCAATTTGGAGTATTTCGTTGATAGCCCTCTAAGTACTAAGGCAACACAGATCATAAAAAGCTATCCTCAATATTTTAATTCCCGCATTCAGAAAGTACTTCAAAGCGACAATGACCCATTCGATTTTAAAGGTTTAAAATTTGTAAAAACAGTCGATGAGTCTAAAATGCTGAATTACTACAAAAATCCTTGTGTAATTATTTCTGCAAGTGGAATGGCTGAAGCAGGCAGGGTTAAACATCACATTAGCAACAATATTGAAAATAGTAAGAATACCATTTTACTTACAGGTTATTGTGAACCACATTCTCTTGGTGGAAGATTAATGCATCATCCAAAAGAAGTAACCATATTTGGACAGCACCATGAAGTAAATGCAGAAATTGCAGAAATGCGAAGTATGAGTGCTCATGGTGACTATGACGACTTATGCCAATTTTTAGCTTGCCAACATCCCCAGAGTGTAAAAAAACTTTTCCTGGTTCATGGTGAATACCCGGTACAACAAGATTTTCAGAAAAGATTGATACGAAAAGGATTTTTAGATGTTGAAATACCATTAAGACATCAGGAGATAGGGCTGGGCTAGAATGTTTGATTAAAAAAACAATCCTCATTGTATTTAATTTGACATTAATTCAATGTCTTTTAAAAAGTAAATCCCGCTAAAAGCAGGATTTATTGTACCACGTACGGGTAGACAAGTCGGTATTGATAATATGCTGGAATGTAGTATTGATAAGGGTTTCTTGTTTCCACAAAGATATATATTTTTAGATACTCATGTATTACTCATTTTTTTCTTACATTCGTATTCATAATTTCGTTAACTAATTAATTAATATCATGGAACAACAAAAAAAGAAAATGGGTACAGGAAAAAAAATATTGATAGGTTTTGTAGCATTGACTATTATTGGGATGATAGGTTC
>CALQJK010000166.1:0-4694 GCA_943330875.1 Chitinophaga pinensis | reverse complement strand
TAATCTGTAAAGCATGGTCTGCACATGCCAGGGTACAATTCCATGAGCTTTTAAAGAATCTGCTGAAAATTTCTCCACAGCATCTTTCCATTTTCTGGGAAGATCAGGGAAAGGATAAGTTCCATAATGATCAATATCAAGATAATGTCTCGGGCCTTCTTCCGGAACTGCATATCTGCGCTTATCAGGATCTGTGGCATGTTCTTCTAAAAAAGAAATATTGGGTTTATACAATACTATCATTTCAGGAGGCAATAAAAAAACAGCAAAATAATTTATTTTTCCATGGGCATAAAAACCCCAGCAAAAAGCATCTTTTTGTAAAGCCAGTAAAAAAATAAGAAGAGAAAATCGCAAGATAGTTTTCATGTATTAATTTAGTTTTCAAATGTTGTTCACATGGTATATCCTTCATTATCATTCTCGGTTGGTTTGAGGATGACGCATAAGGACATTTCACATCTAAAAACTAAAATTACAAAGGGAGATATTGTAAATACTGTTGAAAAAACAGGTAATTAGAAAGAAAATAACAATCAAGACTTTGGTTTCTTGTCGTCCTCATCAATATGCGTAACACCACCACTTAAAGCAAATTTCATGGTTTGTGCACTACTGATATGGGTAATTTCTTTTACTCGGGATTTTGGAATGACATAAACATTACCTGCAACAGAATAAGCCATCGGAATATAAACTGAAATATATCCTTTAAGACCAAATTCTTCCATATCATCCTTTGTTACAAAACCAATTCGCCATACATCATTATCATCTACATTAGCCATTACATTGTGAGTAAATCTTTTTTTATCGCCCGCAAAAGCTTCAAAAAAATCTCTTGTTGTAGAATAAATATGTTTTAACCCAGGCAGACGTTGCATGAGCTTATCAAAGAAAAGGACAATTTTATTTGAAATGACAAAATAAGAGAAATACCCGATGATAATAATCACAAGTATAATGATGATAAAGCCTAACCCATAATTCTGCACTTTCACCAAGCCCCTTTCATCAGTGACCGTAAAAAGGGGTATTAAACTATCGATAGAAGTTACAACAGAAAATAACACATAAAAAGTAATGAGGATCGGCGCCAATACCAAAAGACCTTGTAAAAAATATTGAAACAACTTTTTGTATCGAAACGAATTATTCATTTTTATTAATTTGAAAACAAAGGTAAAGGATAAATAGGCTGCTTGGAGTAGGTGACTAATACCGGTATAAAAACAAGGTAAAAAACTTTTTTTTCATTTAAAGTTTCCATAGTTTTGCGGCGCCATAATAAAATAATGAACGAAACTGCAAAAAGAATACTAGACGATGCTCATGCGCTTTTCATGCAATACGGATTGAAAAGCGTGAGCATGGACGATATCGCAACAAAAATGGGTATTAGCAAGAAAACCATCTACCAGTTCTTTTCTGATAAAGAACAGCTTGTAGTTGAAGTCATAACTGCCATCATAAAGAAAAATCAAGAAACTTGTAGTTTAGATAAGTCCAGATCAAAAGATGCTGTTCATGAAATTTTTCTCGCCATGTTACAAATGTCAGATTTGTTTCATCATATGAATCCGTCCATCTTGTTTGATATGTATAAATATTATCCAAATGCCTATAAAGTTTTTCATGCGCACAAAAATAATTTCTTATTTAACATCATAAAGGAGAATTTAAAAAGGGGAATACTGGAAGATTTATACAGAAAAGATCTCCATATAGAGATCGTTGCTAGGTTTAGATTGGAATCTATGTTAGTTCCATTTCACCCAGAGTTTCAGGCTAATGTAAAAACAACGCTCGCAGAATCTTCAGAAGAATTATCCAGACATTTTCTTTTTGGAATCGTTTCCGAAAAAGGCTATAAAATCACTTTAAAAAACATTCAACATCAAAAAAAATAAATACCCAATGTTATTAAAACAAAAACGAAAAAAAATAATGTTGTGCTGCTTTATCTTGATTGGTATGCATGCTTCATTTTCTCAGCAAACGAATTATTTTTCAGCAAAACAAGCGGTTGAATTCGCTATGAAAAATGCTACTGAAGTAAAAAATGCGCTTCTCGATATTCAAATTCAACAGCAAGCAAACAGAGAATTTACCGCAATCGCATTACCTCAAATTAATGCAAGTATTAATGGTACTCATTATTTTGATATACCAGTAACAACCTTACCAGATTTTATTTCTCCTTCGGTATATAATGTGCTGGTGAATAATGGCGTAAAAGATGGAAGTGGCAACCCAATTAGGCAACCCAATAACGGTTATGGTAGTGTGCCTGCAAAATTCGGCACCTCATGGAATGCATCAGGCGGAATTGATGTGTCTCAAATTCTATTTGACGGACAAGTATTTATTGGATTAAAAGCAAGATCGGCTGTATTAAAGTTGGCCGGACAAGCGGCAGAAGTAACCAAAGAACAAATAAAAGTCAACGTGTATAAATTGTATTACCAATTGGTGGTAGGAAAAAAACAAGCCACTACAATCGATGCAAATATTGAAAGATTTGAAAAGTTATTAGCAGATACGAAAGAGATATTTAAAAATGGATTTGCTGAAAGATTGGATGTAGACAAAGTGGAAGTGCAATTAAATAATTTGAAAACTGAGAAAGAAAAAATTGACAACCAACTTGAAATAGGAAACGCTGCGCTTAAATTTTTAATTAACCTTCCTCAAAAAGATACTTTAATGCTTACTGATGCTTTACCTGAAAATGAAATGGATATGATGAAGGTGAATGATAGTTTTGATATTAAGAACAGAAAAGAATACCAGCAATTATCAACAGCATTGAAATTAAATCGCTACAATATTAAAAGATTTCAAGTAAGCAAATTCCCTACTCTTGCAGCATTTGGCACTTATTCTAAAAATGCTCAAAGAAATGATTTTACTTTCTTCGACAAAGGCGAATGGTTTTCTACTTCTTTAGTTGGAATAAAATTATCAGTTGCATTATTTGATGGTAATGCAAGAAATGCCCGTATACAAAAAGCTAAATACGAATTGGCTAAAACAAAAAATACAATGGAGCGATTGCAACAAGGGATTGAATTTGAAATAAGCAATTCAAAATTGAAAATTGAAAGTGCTTTAACAACTTTAGAAAATCAAAAAAGAAATACCGTTTTAGCTGAGAAAGTATACGCCTCAACAAAATTAAAATATGAACAAGGCCTGGGAAGCAATATGGAAATATATAACGCGCAAACAGAATTGAAAGTAGCTCAAAACAACTACTATGGAGCTTTGTATGATGCCATCATTGCGAAAATTGATTTCTTAAAAGCAACCGGAACCCTTTAAAAATAATTCAACATAACATTCAAAACCAAAAATATGCAACCTTTAAAAATTATTGTAACTATTTGTTTAATCGCTTCAACAGTATTCTCATCTTGTAACAATGGAAGTATAGATGCCAATGCAGCTATTACAGAAAAGAAAGCTCAATTGGCAAAATTGTTAATTCAAAAAAACAAAGTTGACCAAGACATCAAATCGCTGCAGGATGACATTAATAAATTAGACACGAGTGCTGCAGCAAATTCAAAATCTACATTAGTGGCGGTTTCTGCTGTAGCTGTTCAACCTTTCGAACATTATATTGACTTGCGTGGCAAAGTAGATGCTGAAAATATTTCTTACATCACACCACGTGGAATGGGCGGACAAGTAAAAGCGCTTTTTGTAAAGGAAGGAGATGTGGTAAAAAAAGGACAATTATTATTAAAGCTTGATGAAGCTATTTTACGCCAAGCCTATACTGCTGCTCGTCAACAATTGGAAGGTATAAAAACACAATTGAGCTATGCTAAAAATATTTACGATCGTCAAAATAATTTGTGGCAAAAAGGAATTGGTACAGAAGTACAATTAATAAGTGCTAAAACAAATGTTGAAGCTTTGCAAAATCAACTCAAATCTGCGGAGGAACAATCGAAAGTGGCTGCAGAACAATTAAGTACAACTAACGTTTACAGTGATGTTGATGGCGTAGCCGAAGTGGTAATGGTAAAAATAGGTGAATTATTTTCCGGTATGGGGCAAATAAAAATCGTAAATACCAGCAAACTAAAAGTAATCGCCAACGTTCCTGAAAATTATATTACAAACGTTCACAAAGGAACGCCTGTTGTTGTGGAAATAAAAGATGCAAATAAAACAATCAACTCCACTATTTCTTTAATCGGACAAACGATTGAAAATGCACAAAGAGGATTTATTGCTGAAGCGAAAATTCCAACTGATGGCATTCTTAAACCAAACCAGTCTGTGGTGATGAAAATACTCGATTATAACACAGATAAAGCAGTTGTGATTCCAGTAAACACGATTCAAAGCGACGAGAAAAATAAATACGTTTATGTAATGGAAAAACAAAACGGGAAAACAATTGCCACAAGAAAAACAATTGTATTAGGAAATGTTTATGGCAATACCGTAGAAATTAAAACTGGTTTAAGTGGTGGTGAACAGCTCATTACTAGCGGATATCAAAATTTATATGAAGGGCAAATGGTAAGGACACAATAAAGAAAACAAGAAATATTTCGACGTTTATTTTAAAGAAAAGGAACAATGAAATACCCATAAAAGAAACCTCAAACCAAACGGGAATAATAATAAAGGCTATTCAAATTAAAAATGGGAAATCCAAAAATTGCAACTTTTTA
>CALQJK010000165.1:0-4735 GCA_943330875.1 Chitinophaga pinensis | reverse complement strand
TACCTTTGCCGTCCAAAAATAAGGATCATGGCTAGAGTATGTCAGGTAACAGGAAAGAAGCCCATTACAGGTAATAAGGTTTCGCATTCCAATATTAAAACAAAACGCAGATTTTTACCAAATTTGCAAAAAAAGCGTTATTTCTTAGCTGAAGAAGACAAATGGGTAACATTGAAAGTCTCTTCAGAAGCTATTAGAACTATTAATAAAAATGGTTTGTATAGTGTAATAAAAGGATTGCGTGCTGAAGGCATTAAAATTTAATAAGCGTTTTAAAAATTCGATAAAATGGCAAAGAAAGGTAACAGAGTTCAGGTGATTTTGGAATGTACTGAGCACAAGACTACAGGTCTTGCGGGTACAAGCCGTTACATCACTACGAAGAACAAGAAAAATACGACAGAGCGTATGGAGTTGAAAAAATACAATTCCATTCTGAAGAAAGTAACTGTTCATAAAGAAATTAAATAATTAACCAGTGTAATTAATCCTAATTATAGGATTCTGTAATTAATTAGACACTAGAAAAATAATAAACATGGCAAAAGCAGCTAAAACCGCGATCAAGACAAAAGACCAAAAAGCAGCAGCAGACGCGAAGAATTGGACAAAGGTAATCCGTACATTACGCAGCCCTAAAAGCGGCGCTTATACTTTTAAAGAGTCAATGGTTCATAAAGATAAAATAAAAGAGCACTTAGGTCAATAAGAGCTTTAAATGATATTATTGCAAAAGCTGTTCTGTATTTCAGAATGGCTTTTTGATTTTACAGCATTCGAGGTAATGTTGCTATTCAGTTCAATAAAAAGATTAGACCATGGGCATATTTGATCGGTTATTTGGGAAAAAAGAGCAGAAAGAAACGCTCGATAATGGGCTTCAAAAAACTAGAGAGGGATTCTTCGGAAAGCTTGCTAAAGCTGTCGTGGGCAAAAGTGTCGTTGATGAGGAAGTATTGGATGAAATTGAAAATGCCTTGGTAAGTGCTGATGTGGGCATTGCAACAACGGTAAAGATTATTGAAAGATTAGAGAATAGAATAAAATCAGGTAAGTATTTAAATATCAGCGAATTAAATACTATACTTAAAAAAGAAATTCAAGAAATATTAATCACGTCTACGGTTGATAATTCCTATATTAACTACGAATTACCTTCAGGTCATAAGCCTCATATTATATTAGTAGTTGGTGTAAATGGAGTAGGAAAAACGACTACAATTGGCAAATTGGCTCATAATTTCTCCTTAGCTGGCAAGTCGGTTTTGTTAGGTGCGGCAGATACTTTTAGGGCTGCAGCTGTTGATCAATTGACCATCTGGAGTGAAAGAACGAATGTTCCCATAGTGAAAAAAGAAATGGGTAGCGATCCTGCTTCAGTTGCCTATGATACGGTGATAAGTGGAGTGGCTAAAAATGTAGATGTAATATTAATTGATACTGCTGGACGATTGCATAACAAGGCACATTTAATGGATGAGTTATCCAAAATAAAAAGAGTCATTCAAAAAGTTGTTCCAAATGCACCTCATGAAGTGATGTTGGTTTTGGATGGCAGTACAGGTCAGAATGCCCTTGAACAAGCGAAGCATTTTACTGCAGCTACAGAAGTAACAGCCCTGGCAATAACTAAATTGGATGGTACCGCAAAAGGCGGTGTAGTACTGGCTATTGCAGATCAATTTAGTATCCCTGTGAAATTCATTGGTGTGGGGGAAAAAGCTACTGATTTGCTGGTTTTTGACAAACAAGATTTTGTAGACGGTTTGTTTCAGCTTACTTAAACCCAGATTTTGCAGTTGAAATCTATTACAAGAAAAATATGCTGCAAAGACAAGTGTTTACTTGTTTTTTTGATCTTATCATAGTTCACTATGTTTTCGACCAAAAAAACAGCTCAACCTCTCGTCTTTATTGCCTTTTTTCCTTTCATCACAATTCCAACTGCAAAATCCGGGTTAAATGGAAAGAGCCCTTAAGAATAAGGGCTCCGATTTTACCAAAACTAACTGTTTATGAGAAATTCTTGAATTGTATTTTTATAGAACAAACTTACTATTTTTTTTCTCTTTTTATTGTTAAGTTATCCCCAATAATAATAGATACTTTCCGTTATGATATTTTAAGCAAATGTTTTTAATAATAAAATGACCACTCCGTATAACGCTGTAGTGATAAAAATTCCTTTTGCAGTATTGTCTTTATTAGTGTTAATATAAAGAGTAAACACAATCGCATTTGCTAGTAAAGAAAGACTTAGCCCTGCTGACAAGGTTCTGAATCCTGGCTCTAAGGATATAAATTGAAAGAATTCTTTCATGGAAAAAATGCCAAATTTATACCATTTGAAAATCAGCAATCCAAATATTGGTGCAATCAGGCCAAGAATCAGGCCAAGCTTGGTGCTGTCTTTTGTAAATATCATTTGAATAATTTATTTTTTTCTAGTTGTTTTTTCAAAGTATAATTCGTGAGATCAAATTGAACAGGGACTATACTCACGTAATTGTGTTCTAAAGCCCATACATCTGTATCTTTTGATTTGTCGATATTCTTGAACACTCCAGTGAGCCAGAAGTATTTTTTTCCTTGAGGGTCCACACGCTCATCAAAAGCTTCATCATATTTGGCATACGCTTGTTTGCAAATTTTCATTCCTTTTATTTTTTTCATAGGAATAGCTGGAATATTTACATTCAATAAAAGATGCTTATCTACATTTTTTTGGTTTAATATTTCAGAAACAAGTGTACGTACGATCTGTTTTGATGGCTCGAAGTCTGCATCATATCTATAATCTAAAAGAGAAAAACCAATGCTGGGAATTCCTTCAATAGAAGCTTCCATTGCAGCAGACATTGTTCCGCTATAAATTACATTTATGGAGTGATTGGCGCCATGGTTGATGCCACTCAAACATATATCTGGTTTACGATGCAAGATTTTGTCTACCGCTAATTTTACACAGTCTACAGGCGTTCCGCTGGTTTGCCAGGCTTCCACATCGCCGAAAATATTCATTTTATTCATGCGAAGGGGAGAGCCAATTGTTATAGCATGCCCCATCCCACTTTGTGGTTTATCAGGAGCAACAACTACAACTTTCCCCAAGCCTTTAACAGCTTCCACTAAACTTCGGATACCCGGAGACGTGATATCGTCATCGTTAGTGATTAGAATTATGGGTTCAGACTTTTTGCTTTTTGCCATTGAATTAAAATTTAGGAAATAAACTTCTTTGAATACCATCTGCACGGAAAGGCCATGGAATAGAAATAAGTATCAGAATTAATGCAATACCAAAGAAAATAACCATTTTTTTATGTTTGTTTTCATCAGTAGCTTTTTTAACCTTACTGTATCCTACATGAACTAATATCCAAGCCAAAATCATCATAGAGCCATGTTCAACGGTAAAAAAACGATCAATTGGATTTTTCATTACAGCGCCCATTCCAGCTTTCATACTGTTGAACCAGCCATTGGAGAAAAATAAAATCAGGCCAATTAATAATTGCAAATCGCAGAAAATCATAAAAAATAAACTGCTTTTTTTGTCATTTGAAGAAAAGGGTCTTTTGTTTAAAAGTCCTGTAGTACCATTGATAACAGCCCAAAAGCCAAAAAATAAAATCGCCCATCTTATAATACTGTGTAATACTTGAATTGTTTGCATAATATAAATTTTCAACAAAAGTAATTGAAAAGTTGTATAGTTTAAAGCTGTGAAGCATTGCAAACACGTATTTAGCAGATTGATTTTAATTTGACCAAAAAATCAATAATTACTGTATCAATTTTGGTCAGCAAGAATTTATTTTTAATAAAATGAAAATAAATTCTTGCAAAACTAAAAACTTTAGTATATTTGTACTAATCAAATTAGTTTAATCATGTCAAAAGCAGGCTTAAATCTCAAATACCTCCGTAAATTAAGAGGTTGGACTCAGGAAGAATTTGCAATTAAATTAAACATTAAGCGATCGCTGATTGGGGCTTATGAAGAAGAAAGAGCCGATCCAAGAATTGATGTATTGGAAATTATTGCGGATATGTTTAAGCTTTCTCTCGATGAATTATTGCTTAAAGATTTATCAAACTCGATCAACACAGGAAGCTATCTTCAAAAAAGAAGAATGCAGAAAATGATGTCAGCAGAAAGAAACCTGATTCATTTTGTCCCTGTGAAGGCTGCAGCTGGCTATCTTACTAGTTATGCGGATAGCGAATTTATTGATGAGCTAAATACATTTACGCTGCCAATGTTGTCCGGTGGGCATTATCGGGCATTCGAAATAATAGGAGATAGTATGTTACCTACACCAAGTGGTAGTATTATCGTGGGAGAAAAAATCGAATCATTGGAAGATACCAAAAATGGACAGGCCTATATTGTTGTTAGTAAAAATGAGGGGATAGTGTATAAACGAATAAATAGGAATAATAGGACGAAAAATAAAGTGACACTTGAAAGTGATAACCCTAATTACCAGCCTTATCAAATTAATACAGAAGATATTGTAGAATTATGGCAGGCACAAGTTGTTATTGGCAAAGTAGCTTCACAACAACGTTGGGATGTGAACTCTTTGGCGAATCTTGTAAACAATTTGCAAGACCAGGTAAGTACCTTGAATAAAAAAATGAATTGATCTGGAAATGAGATGTCGAGAAAAGATGTCGAGAAAAGATGTCGAGAAAAGATGTCGAGAAAAGATGTCGAGAAAAGATGTCG
>CALQJK010000164.1:0-4747 GCA_943330875.1 Chitinophaga pinensis | reverse complement strand
GGAGCAGAATTTGCAACTGAATACACAAACATTTGTTGGCTCAATATGAAAGTTTCTATTGAAATAAGTAACATCTCCATGCAGTCTTTCTCTGATGATATTGGCTAAAGTACCTACGAATGAAAGTTCTCCTTTTTCAAAAAGCTGCAAGCACTCTTCATCAGTAATTCTGGTGTTATGTTTGACTTTTTCAGCAATGCCTTTCAAGATAGGATCTGCAGTAGCATTAATCAGTATATTAATAGTATCGCTCATCACTTTTTTTGCAAATTTACACTTATTGAATTTTAAATCATGAGTTTTGGTCATAGTAATTAAATGCCCCATTATAAATTAATGAAGTATTAAAAAATAGTTATGTATTTGATATAACAGTCATTTAGCAAGATTTCTCTTTAATTTCATAGAAATTCAAAATAAATTGTTAATTTCCCTTAACTAAAAACCAATTATACTATGAATGTTAAACAAAGACTCATCGCCTTGAGCTTTCTTCAATTTTTTATTTGGGGATCATGGCTCATCTCAACTGGAGGGTATCTGTTCTCCATAGGGTTTACTGGAATTGAAATAGGGAGTGTTTACTCTACACTTGGAATAGCGTCCTTATTTATGCCTGCATTATTGGGAATTGTAGCTGACAGATGGGTGAATGCAGAAAAAGTATTGGGGATTGCTCATCTCGTAGGAGCGGCATGCTTGTTATGGGCTTCTACAGTAAAGGATCCAAGTTTAATGTTTTGGGTAATGTTGTTTAATTCTATGGCATATATGCCTACGATTTCGATGAATAATACTGTGTCTTACAAAATTCTTGAAAAGTCTGGATTCGACATCATTAAAGCATTTCCACCTATTCGCGTTTGGGGTACAATTGGTTTTATTTGCGCCATGTGGTTTTCTGATTTGACTGGTTTTTCAAAATCGAATATTCAGTTTTTTGTTGCGGCTGCTGCTGCCATCGGTATGGGAATCTATTGCTTTAGTTTACCTGCATGTCCGCCTGCAGGGGCTACAAAAAAAGAATCCTTTTTATCTACACTAGGCTTAGATGCTTTTGTTTTATTTAAGCGTCAGAAAATGGCAGTGTTCTTCTTTTTCTCAATGTTGCTAGGTGCTGCATTACAAATTACCAATACTTTTGGCGGTAGCTTTCTAGGAGATTTTGGACCATCCTATCCTGATTCTTTTGTAGTAAAACATCCCTTGGTCATGCTGTCACTTTCTCAGATTTCAGAGACTGTATTTATTCTTACTATTCCCTTCTTCCTTAGAAAATTTGGTATTAAAATCGTAATGATTTTCAGTATGATTGCCTGGGTACTTCGCTTTGGCTTATTCGGGATTGGAGATCCTAATCCTCAGGGCGGACTTATATTCCTTGTATTATCAATGATCGTATACGGTATGGCATTTGATTTCTTTAATATTTCGGGATCTTTGTTTGTTGAAAAAGAAACGCCGTCAAATATTAGAGCAAGTGCACAGGGTTTATTTATGATGGTTACAAATGGAGTGGGCGCTATTATCGGAGGATTGGGAAGTGGATGGGTAGTAGATAATTTCACGCTTAATGGAGTTAAAGACTGGCCAAGTATTTGGTTTACTTTTGCTGCCTATGCAATGGTGTTAGTAGTCTTTTTTCCATTGGTGTTTAAATACCGTCATTTCCCGGAAGATGATTTGGGAAGTTTAGCGAGTAAGCATTAATGTTATGAAGGTATAGAAATAAAAAAAGGTTGTCTTTCGGCAACCTTTTTTCTTGTAAACGATTTCTGTAAATTATTTTAACGCCTCAATCTTTTTTACAAAATTCCCCTTTGGCTGGGCACCTACCAATTTATCAACTATTTCTCCATTTTTTATAAATAAAATAGCTGGAATACTTGTAATGCCATAAGTCATAGAAATTTGAGGATTGTGATCCACATTTACTTTTCCAATTTTCACTTTCCCTTCATATTCTTTCGCTAATTCTTCAATTACGGGTCCGATTGCTCTGCAAGGGCCACACCATTCTGCCCAGAAGTCAATAACTGATAATTTATCGGAGTCTAAAACTTCTGTTTTAAAGTTCGCGTCTGTAAATTCTAATGCCATAGTTTTATATTTTTTTAATGTGATAATTTTATTGATACCTGCAAATGTATAGCCATATTTTTTATGTGCACAAATGACATATCCACAATTATAAAGAACTGCTGTGAATAGATGATCAAAAAGTCATGGTGTTAGCCAGTTGTACTGACAGAAACATCAATTTGAGCATTGTTATTTAAGAATTCAATCATATCGTCATTCAAGGTAATGCCTTTCTCAAGAGAGGAAAGGGTCAATTTTCTTTGAAGTACAATATCATGGATGTTGAATTTCAGCTGCGTATTTCCGGGGTTATTATTGATATTTTGGTCAAAGAATGAAATGAAATTTTCATCAACAAACTGTGGAGCAATATCAAGGGTAATTTGCTTGGTTTGTGTTGATTTTAAAGACTCTAATAAATGTAATTTTGATATTTTAAATTCAAATTGGCTGGTATTAAATCGTTGTTTAAAACTACCTTCCATTAAGATAATTCTTCCTTTTTCCAGATAATTAATGTATTTCACATACTCTTCACTCCAGATCATAAACTCCGTTTTCCCACTGAAGTCTTCCAGATGCAGCACTCCAAATTTCTTTCCGTTTTTGGTAAGACGATGTTGGGCATCAATAACCAATCCAGCCAATCTGAATGGCCTTGTATTGGGGGTTTCATTAATAAAGGCCTTAATGGAATTGAATTCACTAAGCGGTGAAATATTGTAATGATGCAATTCGAATTTAAAATTATCGAGCGGATGTCCACTCATGTACATACCCGTGACATCTTTTTCAAAATCAAGTTGTTCAATCAATTGCCAGGGGTTGCAATTAGCCAATTTTGGGGGAACGATATCCGGCATTTGCATATCGCCAAAAAGTGTATTTGTGGCATTGGCAGATTGCGATTGGTATACCCCTCCAAATTTTACAATTTTTTCCAGTGAAGGTAAATCACCTGGGGCTTGATAGAAATATTGCGCGCGATGCATATCTTTAAAACAATCAAATGCGCCACTGTAAATCAAACTTTCCAAAGATTTTTTGCTTACTGCTCGAAGGTTTACTCTTTTTACAAGATCATAAATATCCTTAAAATGCCCATGTTTATTTCTTTCTTCAATAATGTTTTCTATTGCCGCATCTCCAGTTCCTTTTAATCCGCTGAATCCAAATCTAATTTCCCCTTTATTATTTACAGCAAAACCATTATGGGATTCATTGATGTCAGGTCCAAGTACTGTTAGCCCCATTTTTTTACACTCTTCCATGAAGAAAGTAATTTTGTCAATACTTCCGGCATGGTTCAATACCGCTGCCATATACTCACTGGGGTAATGTGCTTTGAGATAGGCCGTTTGATAGGCAACAAATGCATAGCAAGTGGAATGCGATTTATTAAAGGCGTATTGTGCAAATGCTTCCCAGTCTGTCCATATTTTTTCTAGTTTATCTTTCGGGTGTCCCTTAGCGGTAGCGCCGTCAATAAACTGTGTTTTCATTTTATTAAGGATGCTGATTTGTTTCTTCCCCATTGCTTTTCGGAGTACATCCGCATCTCCTTTGCTAAAGCCTCCTAATTTTTGAGACAGTAACATTACCTGTTCTTGGTAAACCGTAATTCCATAGGTTTCTTCAAGATATTCCTGCATGTCCGGCACATCATAAGTAACAACTTCCTTGCCATGTTTACGTGCAATAAATTTAGGGATGTATGCCATCGGCCCCGGTCTGTACAAGGCATTCATCGCAATCAAATCATCAAATTTATCCGGCTTTAATTCTCTTAAATATTTTTGCATGCCGGCACTTTCAAATTGGAAAGTTGCATTCGTGTCACCAAGTTGATACAATCTGTAAGTCTTTTCATCATCAAGAGGAATGTTGTCAATATCAATGGTAACGCCATGATGTTGCTTGATTAATGACAATGCGGTTTTTAAAATGCTAAGTGTCTTTAATCCAAGAAAGTCCATTTTGATAACGCCGGCTTCTTCAATGGTATTCCCTTCAATTTGAGTCAACCATAATTCTGATTCCTTAGAAGTGGCAACAGGAATAAGGTCTGTAAGATCTTTAGGGGCAATGATAATTCCTGCGGCATGTATACCGGTATTTCTTACTGATCCTTCGAGTACTTCTGCTTCGTGCAATATTTTACTCAGTAAATCATTGCCATTATATATCTCCCGTAATTTTTTAATGCTTTCAAAATCTTCAGAACCTAATTGCTCTTTTTCTTCCAAAGATGTTTCTCCATTTTTTGCTTCTTTGGTTGTAAATGGCGCGTGTAATAATCTTTTTAAAACAATACCTGGTTTTTCAGGAACCAGTTTGGATAAGGCTCTGCTTTCGGCAAGGGGCAAATCCATTACTCTGGCTACATCGGCGATACTGCTTTTTGCAGCCATTGTTCCATAAGTGATGATTTGTGCCACTTGATTTTTACCGTATTTCTCCACTACATAATCAATCACTTTTTGTCGGCCTTCATCATCGAAATCTGTATCAATATCGGGCATTGACTTTCGCTCTGGATTTAAGAATCTTTCAAAAAGCAAGTTGTACTTAATAGGATCAATGTTGGTAATGCCAATACAATAGGCGACCACACTTCCGGCTGCGGAACCCCTTCCTGGTCCTACGAATACACCGATTTCTCTGC